>CAIYFP010000309.1 GCA_903925515.1 uncultured Verrucomicrobiota bacterium | reverse complement strand
TTGCTGGTGGATTGGATCCGGGCGGGGATGCCCTACGTCATGACGAACGAGCCGTCGCTCGCCTCGGTGGCGGTGACACCGGGGGAGGGTTCGTACAGGAAGGGGGCTCGGAGGCGGTTGCGGGTCGAGGCCATGTACACGGACGGGACGCGCCGGGACGTGACGGGTTTGGCGGCGTACGAGACCAGCGACAAGGAGCTGGTGGCGGTGGACGCGGACGGGCGGATGACGGTGGGGCGCGTGTCGGGCCAGGGGGTGGTGGTGGCGCGGTACATGGGGTTGGTGGGGGCGACGCGCGTGACGGTGCCGGCGGACCGGGTGTATCCTGCGAGGCGGTATGCGGTGTTGCCGACGAACAACTTCATCGACGTGCTGGCGCACCGGCAGTTCCAGAAGCTGGGATTGATGCCGTCGGCGCGGTGCACGGACGCGGAGTTTGCGAGGCGTGCGAAGCTGGACGTGCTGGGGTTGCTGCCGACGCCGGAGGAGGTGGAGGGGTTCCTTGCGGACACGAGGGCGGACAAGCGCGAGCGGTACGTGGAGGGCTTGCTGGGGCATCCGGCCTACGCGGACTTCTGGGCGAACCACTGGGCGGACCTGTTGAGGCCGAACCCGGACCGGGTGGGGGTGAAGAGCGTCTTCCTGCTGGACCAATGGTTGCGGGAACGGTTTGGGGCCAACCAACGGCACGATGCGTTCGTGCGGGAGATCCTGATGGCGGAGGGGTCGAGCCACCGGGCGGGCGCGGCGGTGATCTACCGGGACCGGCGGGAGCCGGCCGAGCTGACGACGATGTTCAGCCAGTTGTTCCTTGGGGTGCGGCTCGAGTGCGCGAAGTGCCATCACCATCCGAACGAGAAGTGGGGCCAGGAGGACTTCTACCAGTTGGCGGCGTACTTTGGGCCGGTGAAGCAGAAGGGGGCCGGGCTTTCGCCACCGATCTCGGCGGGCACGGAGACGTTCTATTTTGGGACGGGCGGCGAGGTGAAGCACCCGGTGACGGGGGCCGTGATGAAGCCGAGGCCGCCCGAGGGGGAGGCCGTGAGGGCCGAGGACGAGGGCGACCCGCGCCGGGCGTTGGCGGAGTGGCTGACCTCGCGTGGCAACCCGTTCTTTGCGAGGGCGGCGGTGAACCGGGCATGGGGGCATTTCTTCGGGCGCGGGCTGGTGCACCCGGTGGACGATTTCCGGGCGTCGAACCCATGCGTGAACCCCGAGTTGCTGGACGCGTTGGCGGCGGACTTCGAGACAGGCGGATATGATTGGAAACGGTTGATCCGGGTGATCGTGAACTCGCGCCTGTACCAGCTCAGCACGGAGCCGAACGAGACGAACGTGGGGGACACGCGGGCGTTTTCGCGGGCGTACCGGCGGCGGTTGCGGGCGGAGGTGGTCGCGGACGCGTTGGCGGACGCGACGGGGGTTCCGGAGTCGTTTGCGGCGATGCCGCCCGGGGGGCGTGCGGTGCAGGCATGGAGCTACAAGATCGAGTCGCACCTGATGGACGCGTTCGGGAGGCCCAACGCGAGCAGCGACTGCCCGTGCGAGCGCGATGGGTCGTTGAGCGTGGTGCAGTCGTTGCACCTGATGAACTCGCGGGCGCTGCAGGCAAGGATCTCGGACGGCAAGGGCCGGGTGCACGCGTTGGCGGAAAGCGGGTCGGATCCGGCCGGGATCGTGTCGCAGCTTTACCTCTCCACGTTGTCCCGGCGACCGACCGCGCGCGAGCTGGAGACGGCCTGCGCCGCGTTCGAGGCGAAGGGAGCGACGCGGAAGACGGCCGCCGAGGACGTGTTCTGGGCGTTGGTGAACTCCCCGGAATTCCTGTTCAACCGGTAGGGCAGCCGTTTCCAAATCCTCGCGCCATGGCGGCCATGCGTGAGGCGAGAACCGGGCGCTCCGGAACGGCTCGCGCAGGGATTGGGTCCGGGGCCGGGGCGTTGGGTTTTCCGACGAAGTTGCCCCCGCTTTGAGGAAGCTCGCCCGGGATCAAAAATTGTCTGCATCACGGGTTGATGCCGCCTTGGGTTCCGGGGTAACAACCGGGCAATCCCCGTCGGAGACCAGTTGCCAGGGCCATGGCATGAGCGATGGCCCCGGGTCGTGCTGGGACGACGGTGAACGCATCGAATCGTCATCATGAAAAACATGCAGTTCAGATTGCGCCTCCACGGCGCGTTGCCCATCGCCGGCCTCTGGCTTGGCTCGCTGGGCGTCCTTGCGCAGGCGGTGCCTGGCGCGCCCGAAAACAGCGGCGTCCAGCCCATAGGCGACACCGTCTATGCCAACACGGCCAACGGGGCCGACATCAACAACAGCTCGACGGAGTCGATCGGCGTGGCCATCGCCCGCAATGGCAACGTGGTGGTGGGCTGGGAGGACGACGGGGGTGACCTCGCCGACTTGCAGGCGACGTGGACGCTCTTCAACAGCCAGTCGCAGCCGATCATCGAGCCGGTCGAGATCAAGTCCATCGACCCCGCGTTCGCGGGGCAGACGGTGACGTCGCGGTTCCTTTCCTACTTCAGGGCGGACAAGAGCCCGGCGCCTGCGCGGACGGGCTGGGGCCCGAAGATCCAGGCGAATCCCTTCGGGGACGGGTTCGGGATGGGATCGACGTCGTTTGAGCTGGGCCTTGAGGTGCCGGCGTTTGCGCCGATCGAGAACAACGAGGCGGGCGAGAACGCGGGCGACTACCCGACGGTCCAGTTGCTCGACAACAGCGGTGCGCCCCTCGGGGTCGTGTCTGGCGCGTCCGACGCGTACGCGGAGCCGGCGGGGAACATCCGCATTGGCGACTGGGGCTACCTCTCGACGGGCAACATCGTGGTCGCGGGCGAGAGCCGGCAGACGGCCGACCTTGTTTCCGTGTACGGCGGGGCGGCGGCGGCGAACCATGTGTACGTGCGGATCATGAAGCCGGACGGCACGGAGGTGAAGGCGGCGCAGCTGGCCTCGGCGACGCCGACGAAGGCCGAGATGTGGCATGGCATTGGCACGATCAAGTCCGGCTTCGGGGTGCGGTTCGGCGGCGACGATGGCCGGGCGAAGGTCCGGCTCTTTGACAACGCCGGCACGCCCACGACGACGACCAACATCGACCTTGGGACGTTGGTGGGGAACCCGGTTGCGGCGACGGGCGGGCGCGGCGACGGGGTGGGCTTCCATGGCAACGGGAACGACGCGTATGCGGTCGTGGGGGTGGGCAACGACGAGGCCGGGAAGCCGACGGTGCTGGTGACGGTGTTGAACGCGAATGGAACGGTCCGCTGGAGCCGGTCGGCGGCGGACGACATCGACCTTCTTTCGCCGGGACGAGCCGACGTGGCGATCGACGCGTTGGGCCGGGTGGCGGTGACGTACGACACGACCTCGGCCTCGGCGAGCGGGATTCGCGGGGTGTTGGCTCGGGTGTTTGATGCGAAGGGGACCCCGCTTGGGGGGACGTTCTACGTGTCGGAGCGCGAGACGCCGGAGACGCTGGCCTCGGAGTCGCGCCGTCCGCGGATTGCGTTCCGAAACGACACCATCGCGGTGGTGTGGGAGACGTTGAGCGCGGAGGTGCCGGACGTGCGGACGGTGGCGTTGCGCCAGTTCGTGGTGCCCGTGAAGCCGGGCTCGATCGAGGCGGCTGGCCTGAGCCGCATCGTGGCGGACACGCCGTTGATCAACCAAGGGCTCAACGCGCTGGGCAACTGGGAGCCGTACGTGTCGGTGCTGGGCACCAGCACGTTCCTGATCGAGGGCAACGCGTTCGCGCAGGGCACGGAGGACAAGCAACGCTTCGTCGTGGGTTTCCAGCCTGCGGCGGGCGGGGCCTACAAGCTGGGCGAGGCCGTGTTTGCGGACAACGGGACGCCCTATCGCGGCCCGATCAACGCGTCGCGCCAGAACGGCAACCCTGGCCGCGTGGGCGGCGACCCGCGTCCGGGCGCGGTCAACTTCGTGGCCGGAGGCGAGATGTCCCCGCACACCTTGGCTGAGTTTGGGTCCGACAACCGCTGGAACCTGGGCTATGCACGCGCCACGGCGGGCGGGACCGAGAGCCGTTACGGCACCGTCCAGCCGTTCTCGCTGAACCCCGCGACCCTCGAGCAGAAGTCCCTGGCCAAGGCCTTTGACGCCGCCCACGGGCGCCGGACCGAGGGCGTGGTCTTCTCCGACCAGAACACCCGTTTCGGCGGCGACATCGTCGGGCTTGGCAACGGCAACTTCGTGGTGGCCACCGAGGACCGCTCGCGGCTGTTCCGCGAGGACGGCAACTGTGCCGTGGCGACGATCATCCGGCCCGACGGCTCGATCGTGAAGGAGACGTTCAAGGTGGGCGACGGGGACTACTGGGCGAACCTTGCTGCGTTCAAGGGCGGCTTCGCGCTGCGCGTCGCGGGCGTGCTGTATCTTTACGACAACGACGGCAACAGCCTTGGGTCGCTGGACCAGAACGTGTCCGGCGAGTCCTTCGACCGTGGCCGCGGCGACGGCACGCGCATCGCGGGCCATGTGAACCAACCCTACGTGTATTTGGCCGGCAAGGTCTCCACGGCGCCGGTCGTGCGCGTGGCGGCGTTCCACGCGCTGACCAAGTCCCTCGTGGCGGTGGCCGAGGTGTCCGAGGGCGGCTTCCGCGGCGACTTTGACCGCGCGACGGTTGCTGCGGATGCCTTGGGCCGCGTGGTGGTGAGCTGGGTGGCGAAGCCGGACGGCTACGAGCTGCAACAGGTGGCGGCCCGCGTCCTTGCGCTGGAGAACAACGCCTTCCGCGCGTTGACGCCGAGCTTCCTGCCCTTCGTGAACCAAGCCCCCGTGGGCGGCATCCGGACCTACCAGATGTCCCTTGCGATGACCACGCGCCAGATCCTTGTGGCGGCCAAGGGCGAGATCAACCTCGCCAACAAGCCCGAGCAAGGCGCCAACTCCCCCACCGAGCTGAACTTCTTCACGGTGGTTTCCCACCCCGCGCCGGCCGACGACCCGACGCCCTCGGCGAACGCGGCCCAGACGGTCGTGGGCACGTCTGCTCCGGCGGGCCTGACGGGCGGGACCTTCAGCAACGTCGTGGTCGATGAGGCTGCGAAGACCATCACGGCCGACCTGCCGGCGACCGGCGAGCAAGGCTTCCTCACGATCTCCCCGGCGCGTCCGATCAAGGGCGTGCAGAGGATCGGCAACAAGCTGGTCATCCAGTATTGATTCCCGTCACGCGCCCCGGGCAACGGGGCCGTGGAAATGCATGGGCGGCGACCTGCGCAGGCGGGCGCCGCCTTTCTTGCAAGCGGGGAGCGGGGGGAGGGGGGCGAGATTGGGTCAACGAATGGGTGGCGGTGGAGTCCAAGGGATGCAGGAAATGGGCAAGGCCATGAAATCACCGTTCATCCGCAGCGTGTTTTATCCATCGGACTTCATCGGGGACGAGCAGGGTGCGTTCGAGCATGCCCTGCGCATGGCGATGGCGGCGCGGGGGCGTCTGGACTTGTTCCATGTCGTGCGTCCCGGGGAGGAGTACGACGTGACCTTGTTCCCGAGCGTGCGATCGACGCTGGAGCGTTGGGGCCGGATCCCGTTCGGGGCCCGTCCCGAGGCCATGGAAAAGCTTGGGATGGAGGTGCGGCGGGTGCATGCGCGCGGGGGCGGCGTGGTGGCGTCCATCGAGGAGCACGTGGCCTCGGCCGCGCCGGACCTGCTGGTGCTGGCGATTCACCAAAGGACCGGGGCGGACCGATGGCTGCACCGGGCGCTGAGCGAGCCCTTGGCGCGCGAGTGCCGGTTGCCCGTGCTGATGGTCCCGCGTCACGGACGCGGCTTCGTGGACGAGGAGACCGGGGACGTGCGGCTTCGGACGGTGCTGGTGGCGGTGGACCGGGAACCGGACGCGATGCCGGCGGTTTCGCGTGCCGAGGCCGTGCTGCGGACGCTGGGCGTGGTGGATGCCCATTTCATCCTGCTGCACGTGGGACCCTCGTGGCGGATGCCCGCCGTGAAGGTGTCGTCGGAGTCGGGTTGGACGCACGAGGTGGAGACATGGGAGGGCGACGTGGTGGACAACATCGTGGCCTCCGCCAAGGCGAACGACGCGGGCATGGTGGTGATGGCCAAGGCGGGGACGCGAAGCCCGTTGGATGCGTTGCGCGGGAGCACGACGGAGCGGGTTGCACGAGAGGCGCCGTGCCCGTTGCTGGTCGTGCCCTCGTGCCGGCGGAGGTCCGGGGACGCCGCGAGGGTTGCGGAGGCGGGATGGCCCCTGATGCCGGCGATGGCGTGAAGGCGTCGGGCGGCGGGCGAGGGGAGAGTGCGAGGGGCGCGCGTTACTTGCACTCCTCGTACCATGCCATCTGGATGGACTCGAGGGTGCGCTCGTTGGAGGCGTTGGGGTCGTCCGAGAAGCCCTCGAGCTCGAGGACCATCTTGTGGAGCTTGGGAAAGCTGAGGCGGAGCGGGTCTTGGTCCGGGAACTTGTCGAGCAGCGCCCATGCGATCTCGTCCGAGTCCCTCCATGTCAGTTTCATGGGCGCAGCTTTGCCGTGGTTCGCCGGTGGCGTCAAACTGCGGCATCGCCAACGGGGCTCGGCCACGGCAACGTTTGCGCAACATGCGCGGCTTCCTCCTCAGCACGTGCTGGCTTCTCGCCGCGGCAACGGGCCTCGTGTCGGCGGACGTCATGGTCCCGTGGTCGGGTCCATGGACCTGGAAGTGGGCCCATGCGGAGCCCTCGGGCGAGGTTCCATGGCGGGAACCGGGACATGTGGAGGATTCGGGCTGGTCCTTGGGCACGGCGCCTTTCCGGCGTAGCGAGGGGGCGGGGACTCGGGTGCCCGCGGGCGGCGGGGCGTTGCTGGGGCGGGCAAGGTTCGTCGTGGCGGACGCCCGGCTGCACGGCCGGATTCGGATGACGACGATGGCCTCGGGCGGCGTCGTGGCGTGGTTGAACGGGGTGGAGGTTCATCGGGACGGGGTTGGCGACGGCGTGAGGGAGGCCGGGGGCTGGGGGCTTCCCGGGAGCGGGGTCACGCGGGTCAAGACGGCGACGTGGTCGCGGTGGGACCTGCCGGGATGGAGCGCGGGAACGAACGTGCTCTCGGTCATGATACTTCCCGAGGATTCGGCCTCGGAGGTGTACTGGAACGTGCGGTTGGAGGCGGACGTGGACGCGGCGGGCCCGACGATGACGGAGGTCCGGCCGGCCGCGGGCGCGACGGTTCCTGCGCTGGGGGTGGTGGAAGTGCTTTTCGACGAGCCGGTCCATGGGGTGGACGCGGAAGACTTGCTGTTCGACGGCGTGCCGGCGGCGTCCGTGACGCCGGTGGCGTCGGATCACTACGCGTTTGCGGCGCCGGCCCTGACCCACGCGACGGTGACGGTGCGGTGGCGCGGCGATGCCGCGATCACGGACCGGTCCACGGCATTGAACGCGTTCGCCGGGGGGGAGTGGAAGGTTTCGGTGGAGGGGCCGGGTCCGTCGGGCGGGGTGGTCCTGTCCGAGGTGATGACGGACAACGACAAGACGTTGCGGGACGAGGACGGGGACAGCCCGGACTGGGTGGAGCTGCACAACCCCTTGGACCGCTTTGTTTCGTTGGAGGGCTGGGGCCTCAGCGACGACGCGGGCGAGCCCTTGAAGTGGCGGTTCCCGGCGGTGGTGATGGCGCCGCGATCGTTCCTGGTCGTGCATGCGTCGGGCAAGGACCGGACGAACGTGCCGGGGCGGTTGCACACGAACTTCAGGCTGGATGCGGGCGGCGAGTTCCTTGGGTTGGCAGACGGAGCCGGGCGATGGGTTTCGGACTTCGCGCCGAGGGTGCCGGCCTTGGGGAGGGATGCGAGCTACGGGCGGGCGACAGGGGTGCCCGACGTGGCTGGCTACCTGTCGCGGCCGACCCCGGGCACCGCGAACGCGGCATCGGGGGTTGGCCATGCCCCGGGGGTTGCGTTTTCGAGGGGTGGCGGGACGTACACGGGGAGCGTTGCGGTGGGATTGGCATTGGCGAAGCCCGACGGGAACGCGGTGATCCGCTACACGACGAACAACACGGCGGTGACCTCGACGTCGGCGGTGTATCGCGGCCCGTTGAGCTTCACGACGGCGGTGCACCTGCGGGCGCGGGCGTTTTCTCCCGGGTTGCTGCCCGGGCCGCCGACGAACGCGACGTACATCCCCTTGATGACGTCGATGACGGCGGTTCGGTCCGACCTTCCCTTGATGTTGATCCACAACTTCGGCAGGGGGCGTCCCTCGACGACGGGGGGCTTTGGGGCGGTGCAGGTGTACGAGACGACGAACGGATGGGCGACGTTGACGAACGCGCCGGCGGTGTCGGGGCCGGCGTGGGTGGCGTCGCGTGGGTCGAGCACGGAGGGGTTGGCCAAGGTGAGCCTGAAGGTGGAGTTCCGGGACGAGGCTGGGATGGACCTTGACGTCCCGCTGCTGGGGTTGCCCGAGGAGTCGGACTGGGTGTTGTACGCACCGAACCAGTTTGACCCGATCATGACGCACAACCCGTTGATGCACGACCTTTACCGTGCGCTGGGTTGGTACTCGTCGCGGACCCGGTTCGTGGAGGTGTACCTTGTGACGTCCGGGTTGGGGCCGGTTGCGACGACGACGTACAACGGGCTGTACGTGCTGGAGGAGAAGATCAAGCAGGGGAAGAACCGCGTGGACGTGGACAAGCTGGAGCCGGAGCACGCGACGGAGCCGGCCGTGACCGGGGGCTATCTGTTCAAGGTGGACCGGCCCGACCCCGGGGACTCCGGGTTTGGGGTTCGCGGCCAGACGCTGATGTACGTGGACCCGTCGGAGCCGGAGATCGAGCAACCGGCGCGCGCGGCGCAGAGGGCGTACGTGAACCGTTTCTTCGCGCAGTTCACCGGGGCGCTGTACGGGACGAGCTGGCGCGACCCGTTGCTGGGCTACGGGCAGTACCTCGACGTCGCGCAAAGCATCGACTTTCACCTGCTGAACACGGTGGCGTTCAACGTGGACGCCCTGGTGCTGAGCACGTACCTGCACAAGCCGCGCTCGGGAAGGCTCACGTTTGGGCCCTTGTGGGACTTCGACCGTGCGCTGGGCTCCACGGATGGGCGGGACAACAACCCGCGGACATGGGGCGCGAACTACTTCACCGCCTACTGGTGGGCGCGCCTGTTCGCGGACCCGGACTTCACGCAGCGATGGATCGACCGCTACCAGGAGCTCAGGCTTGGGTTGCTGGCGACGACGAACCTGCACGCCCGGATGGACGGGTTGACGGGCCAGCTTCGGCTGGCGCAGCCGCGCGAGAAGGCGAGGTGGGCGACGTCGTACCGCGGCGGGACTTACGCCGGGGAGGTTGCGTACTCGAAGAACTGGTTGTCGAACCGCGTGGCGTTCATGGACGCGCAGTTCGTGCCGCGGGTGATGCCGGGAACGGGCGCGATGGCCGTTCCCGAGGGGCGCGCAAGGCTGACCCTGCTAAGGCCCGCGAACACGAACTGGGTCATCTACTACACGACGAATGGCACGGACCCGCGCACGGCGGGGGGCGGCATCCATGCGGATGCCCTTCGTCTCCCGGCCTCCGGCCAGATCGAGTCCGACCGCAACCTCCGCGTCCGCGCCCGCATGTATTCGCTCGCCCTTCGCCCGGGGACGCCCAACAGCCGGTGGGGCGGGATGCACGAGGCCGTCATGGTGGCGCGTCGGCCGTCGCTGCGGTTCTCCGAGGTGCATTACCATCCGGCCGGCGACGGCGACGGGGAGTTCCTAGAGATCCTGAACGCGGGGGACGAGGCCGTGAGGCTCGAGGGTTGGTCCATCGCGGGCGGGGTCCGGATGACGTTCACCCTGACGAACGGGCCCGCGGTGCTTCCTCCTTGGGCGAGGGTCGTGCTGGCGCGGGAGGAGGCCCCGGCGGGGGCGTTGCCTCCCGGCGTTGTCGTGGGGGGCAGGTACTCGGGGCGCCTGTCCAATGGGGGCGAGGAAATCGTGCTGCTTGGGCCCGTGGGCGAGCTGGTGGACCGATGGACGGTGGACCCGAAGGCGGAGCCCATGGCGGACGGGGGCGGATGGAGCCTTGTGCCGCGAAGCGAGCGCGACATGGCGGCGACGGCATGGCGGTTGTCGGCAAGGCCTGGCGGTTCACCCGGGGCGGCGGACGAGATGTCGGGGCCGGGGCCCCTGGACGACGTGGACGCGGATGGCTTGCCGGACGCATGGGAGCGAAGGTCCGGGCTGGGAATCGGGTCGCGGGGCGACGGCGGGACGGACGACCGCGACGGCGACGGCGTGTCGAACGCGGGCGAATGGCTTGCGGGGACCGACCCATTGCGGGCGGACTCGTGCCTTCGGATGGAGGCGGCTTGGACGCCCGATGGCTCGATCAGGTTGCGTTGGGGCCGGATCCCGGCTCGTGGCACGGTGGTGCGGGTGCGGGACGCCGTCGATGGCGCGGAGCGGGTGCTGAGGAGCATCCCCGGGCGTGGGACGGCCGGGGTGGAGGAGGTTGTGGACGCGTTGGGCGATGGAGTCCGGTTTTACAGGTTGTCGGGCTGGTAGAAACGCGGCAGGGAATGGAAGGGCATTTGAACGGGACGATGGGAGGCATGATGACACGCAGTGCAAGCATGGGTCGCGGCGGCAGGACGCGAGGTTGGATCCTCATGGTGCTTTGCGCGGCCTGCCTTGGCATGGGTGGACTGATGGCGCAGCAGCCCGGCGCGGTTTCGGCGGAGGATTCTGCGAGGCTGGGGCAGGACTGGGAGGGGAGGTTGCTGCGGGGCGACTATGGCGCGGTGACGAGCCGGGTGGACTGGGTGCGGATCACGGGCCGGGCGTTGTCCGGGCTGCCCGGGACGCCGCAAGCGAAGGCGGCGTTCGTGCAGGTCATGGCGACGAACGCGGCGGCGGCCTTCGACCAAAGACTCCGCCTGTTCTCGGGGTTCCGCTTCCTTGGGAGCGTGCGGACCAATGCGTCCGGCGGCGTGGTGTTTCGCATGCTGCTCCCCGGCGGCGGCGTGGACTACCACCGGTACCGGCTGGAGCGGGACCGGTTGGGGCTTGCGGTCGCGGACGTGTTCGTGGTGTCGAACGGGGAGTGGTTCGGGGAGTCGGTGCGGCGGTCCTACGTCCTTGCGGAGGCGAGGAAGGGCGCGGTTTGGACCAGCGGCGTCAGGCCGGTGGAGACCGAGCTGATGAAGTCGGTGGGGGTGCTGGACCGTGCGTTGGGCCTTGCGCAGAAGGGCTTGGCGAAGGAGGTGCTGGACGTGTGCCAAGGCCTGCCCGGGTCGGTGCAGGCGGATCGTTCGGTCCTGCTGATGCGGCTGTCCGCGGCGCAGGTGGCGGACCCGTCGCAGTTTTCGGGTCTGGCGGAGGACTGGGGGCGCCTTCATCCGTCGGACCCGGGGCTGGACTTGATCACGTTTGAAAAGCTGGCGCGCGAGGGCAAGCACGCGCGGTCCGCCGAGGCGTTGATGCGCATCGAGTCATTCATCGGGGGCGACCCGCACCTTCACGCGTTGGCGGGCGCGGAGCTGGCGTTGGGAGGCAAGCCCGACGAGGGGCGTCGCATGGCCGAGCAAAGCGTCGCGGTGGAGCCCAGCCTTGCCACGGGATATGACGCGGCGATCGGCATCGAGTTGCATTTCAAGCGGCACGCCGAGGTCGCGAGATGGCTGGACCGGGCGTCGGACCGGTTGTCGGCGGACCCCAAGGAGGTGGTGCGCACGCAGCCTCAGTACGAGGCGTTCCGAGCCTCGCCGGAGGGCATCCAGTGGATGGACACGGAGCCCGAGGCGAAGGTGGTCGGAGGGGTGAGGAAGAGCGGCGGGAAGTTGCCGGCGGCGATCCGTTCGGACCCGACGTTGCCGGAGCCGCCGGCAGGCTTTGGGAAGCAGGCCGTCCCTGCCGATCCCAGGAACGGCAAGGGGGCCGGGGAGTTGAAGGGGACGAGGCCGCGGTGACGTCTTCGCCGGGCGTGAAGCCTTGCTTGCGGCTTGGGCCGACATGGATAGCCTGCCCTTGCGGAGCGGAAAGGTCCGGTTTTCCCGCGAACAAGCTATGGAGCAGCAGAAGGTCTATTATTTCGACAACAACGCCACGACGCGCGTCGCGCCCGAGGTGGTGGACGCGATGGTACCGTTCCTGAGGGAGCATTGGGGGAATCCCTCCAGCGCGTACTCCTTCGGGGCGAGGGTGCACGGGCACGTGGAGGCCGCGCGGCAGCGGGTCGCGGCGCTGGTGAACGCGGATCCCAAGGAGGTCACGTTCACGAGCTGCGGCACCGAGGCCAACAACACGGCGATCCAGTCGGCCATCCTGACATCGGGCAAGCGTCACGTGGTGACCACGAAGGTCGAACACTCCGCCAACATCAACTTCGGCCAGCACCTGCAGAAGCTGGGTCATGACGTCACCTACCTGCCCGTCGAGTCGGACGGGTCGCTGGACCTGCACGTGCTGGAGCAATCGATCCGGCCGGACACGGCGGTGGTGTCGGTGATGTACGCCAACAACGAGACGGGCGTGGTGTTCCCGATCGAGGAGGTGGCCGCGATCTGCCGGAGCAAGGGGGTGCTGTGCCACACGGACGCCGTGCAGGTGCCGGGCAAGCTGCCGATCGACGCCAAGGCGCTGGGCGTGGACTTCCTGTCGCTGAGCGCGCACAAGCTGCACGCCCCGAAGGGCGTGGGCATGCTCTACGTGAAGCGCAGGACGCGCTTTGAGCCGTACGTGATCGGCGGCCACCAGGAGCGCGGCCGCCGCGGGGGCACCGAGAGCGTCGCCAACATCGTGGCCTTCGGGCGTGCCGCCGAGCTGGCGATGGCCTCGTTGCAGGACGAGAACACCCGTGTCCGGGCCTTGCGCGATCGCCTTGAGAACTGGGTGCTCTCCAACATCCCCAACACCGTCCGCAACGGCGCGCGCGAGCCGCGCCTGCCCAACACCAGCAACATCGCGTTTGACTTCGTCGAGGCGGAGGCCGTGCTGATGTTGCTGGACCAGGTGGGGATCTGCGCCAGCTCCGGATCGGCGTGCACGACTGGCTCGCTGGACCCCTCTCATGTGCTCAGCGCGATGGGCGTGGTGCCCATGCGCGCCCGCGGCTCCGTGCGGTTCAGCCTCGGCATCTACAACCATGACGAGGACGTGGACTACCTCCTGCAACACCTGCCGCGCATCATCCAGAAGCTGCGCGACATCTCGCCCCTCAACCCGGAGCATCCGGACAACGACCGCTACGACATCGACGGGGCGCGCCGGAAGCACGAGGAGGACATGGCGGCGGTGAAGGAATAGGGCCGTGTCGGAGGCCCCGGACCTTCTGAAGGCGCTCCTGCGCGACGTCTCGCGCAGCTTCTACCTCACCCTGCGGCTGCTGCCTTCCGGGGTGCGCCGCCCCATCGGGGTTGGATACCTGCTCGCGCGTGCCACCGATACGGTGGCCGACACCACCTTGGTGCCCGTGACGCGTCGGCTGGAGGCGTTGGCGGCCCTTCGGGAACGCATCGAGGGCCGGAGGGCGGACCCCGTGGACTTCCGGGCATGGTCGGCGGACGGCAACGCGGAGGCGACGCCCGGGGAGCGTGCGTTGCTGTGTCGGGTGGAGGAGGCGGTGGCGGCGTTGCGATCGTTGCCGGCACCCGATGCCGTGCAGGTGCGATGGGTGCTTGGAACGATCACGGGCGGGCAGGAGCTGGACCTTCGACGATTCGAGGGCGCGGGCCGCGAGCGGGTGATGGCGCTGCCGGACGCGGCGGCGCTGGACGACTACACCTACCGGGTGGCGGGTTGCGTGGGGGAGTTTTGGACGCGCCTGTGCCGGGCGAACCTGTTCCCGGACGCACGGCTCGACGACGTGGCTTGGGTCGCGGATGGCGTGCGGTTCGGGAAGGGGTTGCAGCTGGTCAATGTCCTGAGGGACCTGCCGCGGGACCTTGCGAACGGGCGTTGCTACCTGCCGGAGGACGAGCTGGCGACGGCGGGATTGAGGCCCATGGACTTGCTGGACCCCGCGAACGAGGCGCGCCTTGGGCCGGTGTACCGCCGGTGGCTGGACGTTGCGGACGCGCACCTTGACGCGGGCTGGCATTACACGACGAGCCTGCCACGAGGCCATGCACGGGCGAGGTTGGCGTGCGCGTTGCCCGTGCTGATCGGCATGCGGACCGTGAAGGCGCTGCGCGGCGGTGGCGTGCTGGACGCGCGGCGACGCATCAAGGTGAGCCGCGCCGAGGTTCGCGGCATCCTGTGGCGGGGCGTCGTCCGGCTACCGTTTGGAAGGTGGTGGGATGGGCTGGCGGGATGGGCGCGGGGTTGGGGTGGATGAGCCGGCACGGAACGAGGCCGCCCGTGGCCGCGAGGGACTCCGCGGTCAGGATGATGGCAAGAAATGGGTGGCCGGCAGGGTTGTTCTCGGGTTGTTTGAGAACGCGGGCGGGAATGCTGTCCGGAACGACATGAGAACACGACGACAGGTGGGGAAGGGTGCCGGGGCGTTGATGGCGGACGTGCACGAGCAGGATCCGCAGGCGGCGCGGCGGGTGTTGTTCGACGTGCATGTCGGGGGTGCCCGGGAGGTGTACCTTGCGGGAACGTTCAACGGGTGGGAGACGACCACCTTGCCCATGGTGCACACGGGAACGGGCCGCTGGGAGAAGGAACTGTTGCTGCCGCCTGGCCGGTACGAGTACCTGCTGATCGCCGATGGCCGTTGGATGGAGGACCCCCGCTGCGATGAGAAATGCACCAACCCATTTGGCGGGATGAATTGCGTCCGACGGGTGGGCTAGGCGGTTGCGGGACTGAAAAGGCAGGGGAAAGGAACGACCATGAGCACAATCCAACATGGGGGAACACGACCGTCGGAGGCCAGGATCGTGGTTACGGGCAAGGACGGCCATGGGCATGCGACGGTGCCGGCGGCGGCGATGACGCCCGCACGGATGGCGCTGCGGCGCATCCTGGTGCCGGTGGACTTCTCCGAGCCCTCGCGCAAGGCCGTGCATTACGCGAAGGCCTTCGCCGAGCAATTCGGTTCGCGGCTCGTGCTGTTGCACGTCGTGGAGCCGATGGCGTACCCGCCGGACTTCGCGGTGGTCCCGTTGCTTCCGCCGGACGTCGAGGAGGCGCGGACGCGGGAGCTGCGGCGCCAGCTGGAGGAGATCGCGGCGGGCGTGGGCACGGGGTTGCTGGTGGACACGAAGGTGATCCTGGGACGGCCGTGGAAAGGGGTCGTGGAGGAGGCGACGGCTACCGGGGTGGACCTGATCGTGGTCTCGACCCACGGCTACACGGGCTTCAGGCATGCGCTGCTCGGCAGCGTGGCCGAGAAGATCGTGCGTCATGCGCCGTGCCCGGTGCTGGTGGTACGGGATGACGAGCGGGACTTTGCCTAGTGTCGTGTCTCACCATGGGCTGGTGCTTCGCCGCGGGGGATCTTCGTGTCGGGCGGGGCGCGGGCCATGACGTGGGACGCGAAAAGAGCCCCGGTCCTTGGGTGGCTCCCGGAAAGCCCAACACCCGCGATCGACGAGACACGACGCGAGCCGGGGCGAGCAGGTTGGTTGGTCCGGCAGGTGCGGATTTGTGGGCCGCGCCGCATGGCCAGGATCCCTTGATGCCATGATGCCATGGCCGGCGCGAAGGCCGGGCTCGCCTTTCATGGGGGAATGGGCAGGATGACGGCCTTCATGAAGGCGAGGGCGATTCGGATGGGGCTGGCATGGGTGGCATGGACGGGCTTCGGCCTTCCCGCGATGGCCCAAGGCGTCTTCGTCTTCGGCAACGCCGTGCCGCCCAAGGGAAGGCCGGTGGTGGGATGCGACGCCAAGCCCGTGTCCGGTCCCGGTTACAGGGTGGACTTGGCGGCGCACAACCCCGCGACGGGCAACTGGGACGGTGCGCTGGAGGTGAGCGGCGCGGATGGCAAGTGGACGAAGCTGGAGCCCGTGCGGCTGAAGGAGGGCAACCTTGCGGGGTTGTTCCACGCGGGGACGGTGCGGGTTCCCTTTGTGGCGCCGGGGCAGGAGGCGAAGCTTCGGGTTCGGGCATGGCTGGCGACGGACGGCGTGGACTTTGACCGGGCGACGGTTCGGGCGGAGACCAACATGGTGGTGGTGCTGGGAGGGGTAGGTGACTTGCCCTCGTTGCCGACGCGGCTGCGCAACTTTCCCACGATCAAGCTGTGCCCGTGATGGACGGCTTGATGGCGCCGGGTCCGGGCATGGGGCCGGGGCTGGGTGCGGCGGCTTGGCTTGTGGCCGGGGTGGCGGCGCTTGGGATCGGGGTGGCGAAGAGCGGGTTGCCGGGGGTGAGCCTGCTGCACGTGGTGTTGTTCGCGCACTTGTTCCCGGGACTGCGCTCGACGGGCGTGGTGTTGCCAATGCTGTTGGTGGGGGACCTCGGGGCGGTGCTCATGTTCCGGAGGGAGGCGAGGTGGGAGCATGTCTTGCGGACGTTGCCACCGGCCGTGGTGGGGGTGGCGTCGGGCTGGGGATGCATGCGCGCATGGCCGCGGCTGGACTGGAACCCGGTTCTGGGCGGGATCGTGCTGGCCCTTGCGCTGATGCAGGTGGCCCGGAACATGCGCCCGGAGTGGTGGTCCCGGGTGCCGCATGGGCGGGTCTTCGCGGTGTCGGTGGGCTTTGTGGCGGGCGTGACAACGATGGTGGCGAACGCGGCGGGGCCCGTGATGGCCCTGTACCTTTTGGCGGTGTCGTTGCCGAAGGATGCGTTCGTGGGGACGGCGGCATGGTTCTTTCTTGCGATCAACGCGCTGAAGCTGCCGTTCAGCGCCGGGCTTGGGCTCGTGGATGGAGGGTCGCTCGCGCTCAACGCGGTCCTCGCTCCGGCCGTCGTGGCCGGGCTTTTCCTTGGGCGCTGGTTGACGGCGCGGATTCCCCAGCGTGGGTTCGACCACCTCGTCCTTGCATTCGCCATCGCGGCATCGGCCAAGTTCCTGCTCGCGTCGGCGGGTTTGCGGTGAGCGGGGACCGTCCATAGGATGCGACGACATGGCGAGCACGGCGCGAAAGCCAGATCCCCTTCTTCCCGGCGAGGCCGCCACATGGCGTGCGGCAGGCGCCACGTGGGGGCAGTTGTTCGGGGACTTCAAGGGGCACGGCCTGAGCTTCGAGTGGCATGAGTTCGACACGGCGCAGCCATTTGACTGGTCCCGCAGCTTCCACCCGCAAAGCGTGGAGCTATGCCTCAACCTCTCCGGCCTCGCGGAGGTGGGCGCGGGCAAGCAGGTGGTCCGCTACCAGGACGGCACTGGCGGCTTCTACCGGCAGGGACGAGACCCGTTGCGTGCGGTGCGCCTGCCGGGGACACCGCATCGGTTCATCACGGTGGAGTTGTCCCCGGGATTCCTTGCGCGTCAGCTCGGCGCGGGCTCGGAGGACCTGCATCCGTTGATCAACGCGGTGCTGGGCGAGGGCGACGACCGGAGCGGGGCGGCGATGGTGGAGGCGTTGAACGCGCGCCAGCGCGAGTTGGTGGCGAGCCTGAGGCAGCCGCCGGTGCTGAAGTCGGCGCAGGCGCTGTGGTTCAAGGCGAAGGCGATCGAGTTGATGGGCGAGTTCTTCTTCCGGCCGGGTTCGACCGACGAGTTGTTCTGCCATCGACAGCAGCGCGTGGCACGGGACAGGGTGGAGGCGGTGCAGGCCATCCTGCGGCGGGACCTTGCGCGCGCCCCGGCGTTGGAGCAGATCGCGCGCGAGGTCGGGTGCAGCCCCTTTTACCTGAGCCGGACATTTTCCAAGGAAACCAGCCAGACCATCCCGCAGTACCTCCGGCAGCTTCGCATGGAGAAGGCCGCCGAGTTGCTTCGCACCGGGCGCTACAACGTCACGGAGGTCGCCTTCGAGGTTGGGTACAACTCTCTGAGCCACTTCTCGCAGACGTTCCACCAAGCCCACGGTTGTTGCCCCGGCCTCTACCCCATGGGCCTGCGCAAGCGGTCCTGAGCCCACGATGCAGTGGGATCGGTCGTGCTTGCGGGACCTTCCTTCGCAGGCGCCTCGTCCTTCGCTCGTCTTGCGAGGGAACCTGCGGCGCCATCGCTTCCCTCCCAACGGGCTCGCTCCGGCCGGGGCAGGTTCATCCCGCGGGTTCGAGCGTCACAAGCTCCCCGGGCCGGGTCGGTATCTCGAGGACGTCCCCGAGGATGGTGTCCACCCGGCCGCCGCCACGTCGCACGGCCACCTTGCGTCCGGGCCACGGGTTCTGGAGGCGGCATGTGCGGCCCTTCTCGCTTTCGAGGGACACGGTCCCGACGACCCCGCGCTCGAGGGACGAGCCAAGGAGGAATGCGCCGTGGGTGCGAAGGCGCCCGAATCGCACGGGCCTGTCGCGCGGCCAGACGGGGAAGAGACGCACCACGCCTCGGTGCGACTGGAGGAGCATCTCGTTGATCGTGGCGGGCACGCCCGAGCAGTTTTCGATGCCGCCGCCCCCCCCGAACACCATGAGGTTGGGCATGCCCGAGTGCGCAAGCTGGCGTCGAAGCCTTGCGAGGATGGCGTCCGGGTCGTGTCCCACCCTTGCGGCGCCGGGGAACGTGAGGCTGAAGCCGTTGAAATGGCCGATCCACTCCGGATCAGCCCAGCCGCGGACGTCGTCCCTCAGCACCTTCAGGAAGGCCGGGTCGGAGCCCAACCCCTCGACGCCGGAGGGCCAGACGATGCCCATGAACTCGAGCCGGGTGTTGTCGCGTCCCGGCCCCACGCGCGCGGCCGCTGGCCCCGACTCCGCGCCGCGAATCCTCCGGACGCCCTCCACGATCGCGGTGGGGAAGTCGCTGAGGTGGGCGAGGATGTGGCGCCACTTCCCGCGGCGGGCCTCGTCACGGCCGAGCTCCGTGCTCATCTCCAGCAGCCCCTCGAAGAACATCCTCGCAAGGCCGAGGGACAGGGCGTTGTTGCGGTCGCTGCCGCCGTCGCCCACCTCGCCCGAGGCGTCCTGGGTGATGACGTACCGTCCGCCTTCGAGCTTGAGGTAATCCTCCCAGAACTCCGCGACGCCGACCATGAACGGGTACACGCGCGCGGCGTACTCGGCGTCGAGGGTGTGGCGGAAGCGCAGGATCATGTTGGCGGATGCGAACAGGCCGTTGCTTTTCTGGCCGAGAAACATGCGCCGGCCCTCGCCCGGGAGCGAGTGGCCGTCGGGCATGAACGACGTCGAGAGGCCCTTGGGTCCCACGCCGACGTCGTAGTAAAGCCCGCGGATGCCGAGCAGTTCGCGCGCGTTGCGTCGCGCCACCGGCATGAACTCAAGGATGGGCGCGTCATAGGGGTCGGCCAGGTCGGCGTGGTTGGACGAGTACACGCCCCACCATGGCCCTTGGTGGTTGTAGTTGAGGTGGTAGTCGGCCTGCCATGAGGGCCCGTCCATCGTCGTCCAGTTGCCGAACAGAGAAGGCGGGAAGCGCTTGTTGCGCGAGCATGAGGCGAGGAGGTAATGGGAGCCGTAGTAGAACTGTTCGAGCAACGGGTCGCCGAGTTCCACGTAGGAGCGGCCCCAGAAATCCCGCCACCACGCCGAGTGCACCTCCCGAAGGGCGGCGATCCCCTCGGGCGTGACTGTCGCCACCCTGCGTCGCGCCTCGGCGAGGGGCTCGCGGGACTCCTCGCTGGTCACGACCGACGCCACCAGGGTCACGGGGGAGCCCGGCGCCACGACGAAGCGGTCGGCCGACCAGCCGTCGCCGCGGCTCCACGGCAAGCCCGGCGTGCGATGCCCGAGCAACCGCAGCGCCACGGCGGCCTCGGTCGTCTCGGCGAGGGAGCTTCGTTCCAACGCGATCGAACCCGCCGTCGGCGCAAACCTTCGCACGGCCCAGTAACCGTCCGGGAGGTTGCCCGTGGCGGTCTCGGACTCGTTTCCCGTGGCGGCCCAGAGGGAGGCGTCGATCCCGACCTGCGCGGTGTCGGCGAAGGGGTTGCGGTCCGTGGGTTCGCCGTCCACGGAGATTTCGATGACGAGGAGGTTGGTGGTGGCGGGAACCCATGAACGGAGGCGCAGCACGGTCCCGGCCCGCGTGAACGGGGGCGGGTCCTCGACGCGCATGGCCGTGCGGAGCGTGTGGAGCACCTGGGCGTCAGCAAGGACTTGCTCGGCGTGGTACTGGCCCCCGGCGAGTGCCGGGATGACGAGGTCAATGCCGCCGATGGGGCAGGGGTGTGCGTTGGGATAGATGGACTTGGTCTTCCAGAAGTCGTTCTTGGCGAGGTGGAAGCGGAGACGTTCAGGGCAATGGGTGTGGGAGAGGGCGCGAGTGTTGACGTTGGCGCCCCCGGCCTGGCCAAGGCCGTGGTAGCGGAGGCGTTCCACGACGCCCGCCGCGACGACGCCGAGGTCGCCGTTTCCGAGCAGCGGCGCATCGGGGACCTTGCGCGTGGGGACGAGGACGGGCGGGCTTGTGAAGACGCCCTTGTGCCTTGCCACGATCGCGAGGGCGTTGGAGCGGACGAGCGGGGATTCAGGGAGCGCGGCGCCGTGCAACGCGATGGCAAAGGCAGCCAGCAAGCCCGGAAGGATGCGGCGGGCCGCGTGTCCGCGAGGGGAGAGCTTCATGTGCTTGCGGAAGGGTGACCATGGGGCCGGGTTGGGCGCCAGCGGCGGCTTCGGTGGATGCGCCCCGGTCGGGGCCCCGGGGCATTCAGGGTTCGTGTCATGGCGTCACGGCGAGAGGGATTCCCCGCTGCATCGCTCACGGAATGGCCGCCTTGTCCAAGCCGCGACGATTCGGACGGATCGGTCGTGCTTGCTCGGCCTGCTCCCGCCCATCCCGCGTCCTTCCCTCGTTACGGCCCTTGCACTGGCGGGCGCCTCGCTTGCTCCACGGCCCGCGAGGGCATCTGCTTGGCAATCACTTCCCCCCGAGCTGAATGGTTCCATCCAAGTCGCCGGGATTGCCAACGTCGTGGCGCAGGGCTCAGGCTGGGGAGGTCCCATGGAAACGAGGCGTGTTTGGGGTTGGCGGCTTGGCTTCACGTTGGTCGAGCTGCTGGTGGTGATCGCCATCATCGCGGTGTTGGCGAGCTTGCTGTTGCCGGCGTTGGCGACGGCGAAGGAGCAAGCCAAGAAGACGCGGTGCTTCAACAACAACCGGCAGTTGATGCTGGCGGCGACGATGTACGTGGGCGACAGCCGGGGTTATTTGCCATGTGGCTCGATGAGCGCGCCGCTGTCCAGGAAGGGGTACGTCACGTGGGACGAGCAGGTCGTGCCATTCGGAGGCATCACCAACCTGCTGGTTTGCCCGAGCCACAAGTTCGGCCGCCGCCACTACTGGGCGAACGCCAACGTCGAGAACGGCCAGCAGAGCGAGGGCAACCCGCGCCAGACGGGGATCATGGCGCTGGGGTTTTCGGCGCGGCCGGAGACGCTGCAAAACCCCTCGGGCGTGGTGGCGCTGACGGAGATCCGCGACCAAAAGGCCAGCTACGCCTTCGGTGGGGTGTCCAATCCCGGCGAGGGTTGGGGCTCGATGCTGTTCGCCTACGAGGACCTCTTCATCCTCCAGTTCCGCCATCTGAAGCGCGAGACGATCTCGTTCTCGGACGGCCATGTTGAGAACTCGGCATCGAACGTCCTGATGGGGCCCAAGCTGTCGTCCGGGAAGTGGAGCTTCGAGCGCTTCTACCGCGACCCCGAGCGCGTGCCGAGGCGTTGAGGTTTGTCCTTGGGGTGGGGGCCGTGCGGCGTGTCCTCCGGGTTCCCCATGGGCGACCTTGCCACCCTGCATGGCAACGTGAGACAACGGGCCCGCGCGTATGAACCGTCGTGAATTTGTCCTCTCCATCGCGGCCGGCGCGGCCGCGGCCTCCGTGGAAACCCTCCATGCCCGTCCTGCCGCGCCCTTGCTGGATGCCAAGGGCCGCCGCATCCCGCTGGGCATGGACAACTTCGCCGTGCGGGCGCTGGGACTGAAGGGGCGCGCGCTGGTGGACTACGCTGCGGCGCTGCGGCTGGACACGCTGTTCATCACGGACCTTCCCGCGCTGGGGACGATGTCCGAGGACGGCTGCCGCGACCTTGCCATGGCGGCGAAAGACAAGGGCCTCCAAATCCTCCTCGGCTCATGGTCCATCTGCCCCACGTCCAAGTCGTTCAAGAAGGACTGGGGCACCGCGGAGGAGCACCTTGCGCTGGGCCTGCGTCTCAGCCGCGCGGTGGGCTCCCCGTATTTCCGCGTGGTGCTTGGATCCCGC
Source organism: uncultured Verrucomicrobiota bacterium (assembly GCA_903925515.1). GTDB lineage: Bacteria > Verrucomicrobiota > Verrucomicrobiia > Limisphaerales > UBA9464 > UBA6176. The sequence continues at coordinate 2,643 of CAIYFP010000309.1, read as the reverse complement.
GATGACCGTCGCACCCCCGGCGGCATCGGGGCCCGCATCGCGGACACCGTGAAGGTGCTTCAATCGCAGCGGTCCCTTGCGGCCGACCTCGGCGTGAAGGTTGCGATGGAGAACCACGCGGGCGACATGACCGCCACGGAGCTGAAGTCGTTGATCGAGGCGGCGGGACGGGACTGGGTGGGCGCCAACATGGACTGCGGGAACTCCGCATGGACTCTGGAGGACCCGTTGCAGGCCCTCGAGGTCCTTGGGCCCCTCACCTTCACCACGAGCCTCCGCGACTCCGCGATCTGGGAGACGCCCAAGGGCGCCAAGGTCCAATGGACGGCATTTGGAGAGGGTGGGTGCATCGATTGGAAGGCCTACTTCGCCCGCTATGCCCAGCTTTGCCCGGGCGTCGCCGTCAACATCGAGACGATCGGGGGCTTCCAGGCGGAGTTCCCCTACCTTGAGCCCGCCTTCATGGATGCGTTCCCCATGAAGCCCGCCGCCGAACTCGCGCGCTTCATTGCCCTCGCCAAGAAGGGCACGGCTCCGGCCGCGTTTGACGCCAGCAAGGCCGACATGCAGGAGGGCGAGCTGAAGCGTTCCGTCGCCTACCTGCGCGACGTCATCGGCCTCGGCAACAAGGCCTGACCATGCCTGGAGTCATCGCGATCGTCGGACGGCCCAACGTGGGCAAGTCCGCGCTCTTCAACCGCATCGCCCGCAAGCGCATCGCCATCGTCCATGACCAACCGGGCGTCACGCGCGACCGGGTCACCGCCGAGGCCGAGTGGCAGGGGCATGGGTTCACCCTCATCGACACGGGCGGGATCGGCCTGCTGCGGGGCGAGCGTGCCCCGGACGTCATCACGGCCGCCATGCTTGAGCAGGTGGACATCGCGCTGGAGTCCGCCGCCGTCATCCTGTTCGTCGTCAACGTGCAGGAGGGCATCGTGCCGCTGGACCGCGAGGTCGCCGTCAAGCTCCGCGCCACGCGCAAGCCCGTCCTTGTCGTCGTCAACAAGGTCGATACCGAGCGGGCCTCGCCCGGCGTCGGCGAGTTCTCCGCCCTTGGCTTCGACCGCCTGTTTCCCGTCACGGCCATCCACGGGCAAGGCATCGAGGACCTCATGGACGCCGCCGTGACGCACGTGGCGACCGAAGCAGCCACGACGGTCGAGGCCGGGGCCGGCAACGGGACGGAGGAGTGCGAGGACGTGGGTTCTCACGAGGCCTCGGCCGACGGCGCAGCCCCGGTTGAGGGGAAGCGGCCACGGCCCTCGGGGCCCAAGCGCCTTGCCATCGTGGGCCGTCCCAACGTCGGCAAGTCGTCCCTGATCAACGCCCTGACCGGCTCCAACCGTGTCATCGTCAGCCCCGTCCCCGGCACGACGCGCGACGCCGTGGACGTGCCCTTCGAGATCGAGACGGAGGGCGTGCGTCAGCCGTGGGTGCTGGTGGACACGGCGGGCGTGCGGAAGGCCCGGCGGATTGATGATTCCATCGAGTACTTTTCCGTCGAGCGCACCAAGGACGCGATCGCGCGCTGTGACATCACGGTGCTGGTCCTTGATGCCGAGGCGGGCATCACGGAGCAGGACAAGAAGATCGCCGACGTCATCGTGGAGGCGCGCCGGGCGTGCATCGTGGTGATCAACAAGTGGGACCTCGTGGCCGATGGCGTGCGAAAGGCCCGCGAGGAGGAGATCGCCGAGCGCTCCGGACGGATCCGTCATCGCGACGACCGCCGGCGCCGCATGACCACGCTCGCCGAGTTCGGCGAGTGGGTGCAGTCGAAGCTCTTCTTCCTCGACTACGCCCCGGTGATCTTCACGTCGGCCAAGGACGGCTTCCAGCTGGAGCGCCTGCTGGAGGCCGTGCGCTACGTGGCGGCACAGCTCGGGCAATCCGTCCCCACGGCCATCGTGAACCGCACCCTGCGGGACGCCATCGAGCGGAGGCAGCCCGTGTCGGACCGCGGGCATCGCCTGACGTTCTATTACGCGACGCAGGTGCGACAGGCGCCGCCGACGTTCCTCTTGTTCGTGAACCGCGACGAGCTCTTCAGCCCCCAGTACACCAAGTACCTCGCGGATGAGCTCCGGCGTGCCTTCGGATACGAGGGTTGCCCCGTCGTCATCCAGCCCAGGCCTCGTCCCAAGACCATCGACCCCGTGCGCCGCCCACGCCGGCGCCCCTTCTCGGACGACCGCAACGCGCGCCATGCCAAGACCGTGCAAGGACGGCCGCGGAAGGCTGGCCCGGGCCGGGCCGATGCCGGAGTCAAACCCGCGAGGCCCGGCCGAAAACGCCCCTGAGCGAAACAAGCCGTGTGCGGGCATGACGCCAGCGTGGTCCAGCACGGCATGGACGGGGGCAAGACGTGGGCATGCGCCCCGTCCTGGGCACCCGGGAACACGAATCCCTTGCGTCATGACGTCATGGCGCGAGGCCCCTTCCGGTCCAGGAGTTCGGGAGGCAACGCACGCGACCCCGTGTCTTGCACGTCCAAGCGGCAGCGAACGAGGTCTTCAAGGCAACGAGGCCCCGTGGGATCCAATCCGGGACCTCACCCGGCGGAAACGTGGCAGAGCCGTCTCGGCTCTGGCTGGATCACGTCCAGCAGCAAGATGCCGCTGCCACCTTCCATGAAGGCCA
>CAIYFP010000308.1 GCA_903925515.1 uncultured Verrucomicrobiota bacterium | reverse complement strand
GGCTCAACAATCTGACACGCCTCTTTGATCCGATCAGCGAACGCTACATCCGACTGTCGTCCACGTTTGTCATGCCGTCCGCCATCAAGACGGCGACGGACACGCGCGGACGTCAGGTGTTTGTGGATCTTCCCTACGCCATCCGTGCGCGGCTCAGCTATGACGCCGGGAACAAGTGGCTGTATTTCGGCGGGTACGAAGATCGCTCCGCCATCGGTGAGCCGCTTGTTCTGCCGAACATCCTCACTCCAAGCGAGCGCGACACCGTCAAGGCACTGGCCAACAGCGCGTCAGGCGTTTCGAAGACCCAATTCACGGGGGCGATCGATGCGTTGTACGATCTTTGCCGCAATCCCAACCGACTGGATCTAAATGGGGACGGGGTGGCGGACCAGGCGCTGCTGGTGGGATTGACCTATGGCACCAATGTCACCCGGGTCACCATCAATGGAGTGTCCCGCACGCTGACGAATGCGGTGCCTGAGGTATTTGGAAGCGGACCCAAGGCGTTGACCGCGGCGGATGCCACGGTGCCTCCCGCGATGGCGGACCCGGGCAAGGCGTTGGCCTTTCCTGCGACATCCTCCCAATTGCTGACCATCAACCAGCCGAAGGGAGCCCTGGGCACCGACGGCAACGCTTCGGGGCTGAATGGTTCGTTCACGATTGAGTTCTGGATTTACAACCAGACGGGTTCCACGACGGACAACACGCTGGTTCGGCTGGGGGGCAATTCGCTGAAGGCACTGAAGGCCGGGTATCGCTCCGGCTACATGAGTTTTGAATTCAACACCCAACGCGTCCGCACCGAGGACCCTGTCCTGCCTTCGGACATCAATACCTGGGTGCACTACGCCTTCGTCTTCGACGCGGACGCCCAGACCGGTGCCATCTATCGCAATGGCAACGCGGTGGGTTTCGCGGAGGGTTTCTCCATCCCCTTGGATTCGAAGGACACAGCCCCTCTTTACTTCGGGGCGGACCCGGGAACGCCGGCGCACATCTTCGTCGGAATGCTGGATGAGATCCGGCTTTGGGATGGCGTGGCGCGGCGCGGCTCCCAGCTGGCAGCCGATTCCCGGAAGAAGATGACCGTGGGTCGCGAAGGCCTCGCGGGCTACTGGCGGTTTGACACCGCGTCGGGAAACCGTGCACCGGACGACAGCGGCCATGGGTTGGATGGCGTTGTCGCGGGGGCGAGCCAATTCGTGAGTGTCACCGATGCGCCCTACGGCATTCCTCCCCGCTACGTGACCTTGCTGGAGAACAATGATCCGACGCTGGGTGGCCTGCCGGTCAGCTTGAAGATCATCGAGATCGACGACGGGCCGTACCGCGGCGACATCAAGGTGCTGCCGAACGACAACGTCTTCGACTCGCGCCTCATTCTGCGTCACAGCTCGGACTTCGCCGGCCGCGCCGACAACGTGGAGTTCGAGTGGTGGTATCACCCGTATGATCCGATTGCCCGAACCAACCTGCCCAGCGTCAATCCGTTGACGGGCAAGGTCACCGACACCCGGGGATGGATTCGCCACAGCGGTGCCCTTGGGCTCAACCAGATCACCCTTGGTGGTTCGGGAGAGTCCGGCCTGCTGGTCCTTTCGGACAACTGGTTCGTCCTCCGGTTCCGTGGCTTCAACGTGAACGGCGACACCAACTGGAGCGACTGGGTCGGGGATCCGTCCAGCAAGAGCTACCCGGCCGCGATGCTGGCCGAGGGCTGGATCAAGCGCGTGATCCGCGGGCTCAACCCGTTTGATGCGCGCGCCACGGACTTCAACAGTGCCGAAGCCAGCACCGTCATCAGCATGTTGCAGCAGGCGGGCGCACGGTATGAGGGCGACATCGCCTTCAACCCGGACCCCAACTACCTGAACTCCATCGGGCTCATCGAGGCCTACCAGACCGTCCTTAACCGCGGCAAGGCGCTCTCCATCGAGGGGGTCCCTGCGGTCAACTACGGACCTGCCAATGACGCCTTGCTGCTGGCGGCCAGCCGGATCGCCGACCTGTACGCCCTGATGGGCAACGAGGCGATGGCGGATGCCGCGGATCCCACGATCGGCTTCACCACCGGTTCCAACGAATACGGGGCGACGGCGTCGTCCATCTTCGCGTTCCAAAACCAGCTCGACAGCCTGTTGGAAGAGGAACTGGCGTTGCTGCGCGGGCGTGATGACAGCAGTGCGGGCGTTCAGGGAGCCCCGGTGTACAACCGCCTGCTCTGGAATTTCACCCTGGGTGACGGCGAGATCGCCTACTCGCAGGTGTACAACATGGCGGACCAGAACCGCGATGGGCGGATCAACGAGACGGATGCCCGGACCCTCTATCCGCAGGGACATGGTGATGCGTGGGGTCATTACCTCACTGCGGTCAAGGGCTACTACGACTTGCTGCGTCATCCCAACTTCACATGGCAGCCCCGCAGCGAGGCCGTCCTGTTGGCGGGCGTGCCGGTCAAGGTGGACTACCTAGATGAACGCAAGTTCGCGACGCTGGCCGCCAACAAGGCGAAGGCCGGCTCGCAGATTGTCGATCTGACCTACCGCGACAAGTACGTGGCGGACCCCGCCGGGCAATGGCAGGGCTACACCGACACGGACGCCACGCGCGGATGGGGCGTCAGCGAGTGGGCGCAGCGCGCCGCCTCCGCCGCCTACTTCGACTGGCTCACGGGCAACGCCATCCTTCCCAGCGAGGATCCGGATCCCGAACACACCGGCCTCGACAAGATCGACCGGCAAACCGTCGGCGAGCTGGCTCAGATTTCCGCCGAGGCGTTCGAGATCGTCGGGCAGATCCACAAGGCCGACAACGGGCTTAACCCCTTGGGCTTGGTCGCCGGTGCGGTGCCCTTCGACATCGATCCGGCCCAGGTTTCCGCCGGCAAGACCCACTTCGAGCAGGTGGCGGAGCGTGCAAAGACATCTCTGCTGAATGCGCGCACCCTGTTTGACGAGGCCAACGCGATGACGGTGGCCCTGCGCAGCAGTGCCGACTCGCAATCGGATCTCACTGCGAAGAACCGGTCGCAGGAGCGAGAGCTGGAGAACAAGCTCATCGAAATTTACGGCTATCCCTACGCGGGAGACATTGGCTCCGGGAAGGCCTTCCCCAGCGGCTACTCGGGTCCAGACCTGATCCACTACCTCTACGTGGACACCGCCGACGTCAACGGGGACACGGCCCCTCCGGATTCGCGGATTACATCTTTCCAAAAACGCCTGAACGACGAATGGGTCAAGACCTCCGGCGCTTTTAATACCAACAAGATGGCGGGGTTGGTGCCCGAGATCGGGGCCCTCACGGCTCTGGGCGTTGTCAATCCGGCCGTGGAGGCGCGCACCTACAACACGGCTGCCAAGCTTGCCGGTGAAACTGCCACCTCCATCGAACCGTACACTGCCGTGCCCATCGACTACCCGCATTCGTCCGAGGGCTACGCCTACAAAGCCCCCACTGACTGGGGGCAACGGCGGGCCCAGGGCGAGATCCAGGTGGCCATCCAAGGCATGGTCCAACAGGAGGCCCGCTTCAAGCAGGCCGTGAAGAACTATGAGAACCTGCTCCAGGGGATGGACGAGAAAATCAACCTGATCGACGGAGAAAAGCTGATCGGCAACAGCGAGCTTGCCACGTTCGACGAGAAGTCGAATCAGAAGCTCTACTACAGGCGGCAGTACCTCACCTACAAGTACGGTGCCGTCGCCATGGAGGTCGGTGCGGAGAAACTCTCGAAGTTTGCGGACGCCACTGCGGAGGCCTTGCCCAAGTCCGTCGGGTTGTCGTCGGATGCCACGGCCCCGGCCCGCGGTGCGATCAAGACGCTTGCCGCGGCGGGTTCCACGGCCCTCGCGGTGATGGCCAAGGCCTCGGACGCCTATGCGGAGGGCGTGGTGATGACCAAGTTGGATGCGGCCGACAGGGCCTCCGACCGCAAGCTGCTGCTCGACAAGGCGGACATCGCAACCCAGCAGCGCCTGAAGGAGGCCAATCGGGATCTTCGCCAGGAACCGGTCCTTCGTCTGGAGATGTTCAACCAGCGCGAAGCCCTCGATCAGGCCGCTGAACACGTCCGCGCGACGATCGCGAAAGGCCAGCGCGTCCTGGAGGAGCGCCGACTCCTCCGCGCCGACGTCGCCGGCGACGCCACCAAGCTGCGTTACCGTGACATGGCCTATCGCATGTTCCGCAACGAGGCACTTAACAAGTACCGATCCCAGTTCGATCTCGCCGCCCGGTACGTCTATCTCGCTGCCACCGCCTACGACTACGAGGTCAACCTCATCGGCAAGGGCAACAATTCCGGCACGCGTTTCCTGACCGACATCCTCCGGCACCGGACCCTGGGCCAGTTGCGGGTCGATGTCACCGGCGTGACGCCGGTCGCGGGGCGCATGGGTCTTGCAGATCCGCTTGCCCGACTCTCCCAGAACTTCACGGTCCAGAAGACCCAGATGGGCTTCAACAACCCCCAGACCGAGACGGGCCGCTTCTCCCTCCGCAACGAGCTGTTCCGTCTTCGTGGCAGCTCCGACTCGGATTGGAAGAAGGTGCTCAAGGCCGGCATCGTGAACAACGTGTGGGATCTGCCCGACTTCCGGCGCTTTTGCCGTCCGTTCGCTCCGGAGTCGGCGGGGGCACAGCCTGCGCTGGTCCTTCGCTTTCCCACCACCGTCACGTTTGGCCTCAACTTCTTCGGCTGGCCCCTCGGCGGCGGCGACAGCGCCTATGACCCCAGCAACTTCGCCACCAAGGTCCGCTCGGTGGGCGTGTGGTTCTCCGACTACAACGGCAATGGCCTCTCCATGACTCCTCGCGTCTATCTGGTGCCGGTCGGCGCCGACGTGCTCCGCGCCCAGGACGGCAACGACTTCGAGACGCGCATGTGGCGGATCGTGGACCAAAAGATCCCGATCCCCTTCGAGATCGGCCAGAGCGAGATCAAGAACGCCAACTTCCAGCCTGCCCTCGACTCCCTTGCGGGCAACATGGCCGAGATCCGGAAGTTCTCGAGCTTCCGCGCCTATCATGACTCGGGCGGATTCTCGCAGCAGGAGGCCTCCAGCGACTCCCGCCTCATCGGCCGCTCCGTCTGGAACACCGAGTGGATGCTCGTCATCCCCGGTGGCACCCTCCTCAACGACCCCAACGCCGGCCTCGACGC
>CAIYFP010000307.1 GCA_903925515.1 uncultured Verrucomicrobiota bacterium | reverse complement strand
GCCGCGACGTCCGATGCGCCGGCCAAGGATCCCGGCGCCACCTCCACAACATTCACAACCCGGCTCGCAAGGTGCCCGCCAAGGCCGTCGGAAACCGTGTACACGAAACTCCCATTCCCATGCGTGCCCATGGGGACGGAATAAACCACGAACGGCCCGGCCAACTTGACCGAGGCACCGGCCGGCAACGGACTCGACACCGATTCCATGCTCAGCGAGTCCCCGTCGGCATCCGTGTCGTTCGCCAGCAACTCGGTCGCCAATACCTTGACCGACCGGCTTCCAGCCTCCCGGTTCAGCGTGTCGGCACCAAGCACCGGCGGCTTGTTCACCGCCACAACCGTCACTTGGAAGGAGCCGTGGGAAACGTTCCCGGCAAGATCCGTCACGTGCACCGTCACGACCCCGACGCCTGTCTGGCCCTCGGCTGGATGCATGACCACGTTGCGCGCCGCACCCGCGCCACCCACGACGACTTGGCTTGCAAGGGTGGAGGGCGCGCATCCGCTGGTCACCAACAACGCGGATGCCGCGCTCAGGTTGTCCCCGACCACAAAGGCGACCGGCAACGCGGCCACGCCCTCGTTCGTCTCGCGATCCTGGAGCGTCGGCACGGCCGGCGCTGTCACGTCCACCGTGACCCGCTGGGCATACGTCCTGACCGTCGCGCCTCCACCCGCCGCCACTACGTCCGCAAACACGTCGTGCTGCCCCTCCGACAACGGGCTTGCAACCTCCACGCTCCATGCCCCCGTCGTCGCGTCGGCGACGGTCGTCCCGAGGATCACCGGCGCACTAAGGTCACGCTTCAACGTCACCGTGGCACCCGCCGTCGCCACCCCCGTGAACGTCGGGGTCGTGTCGGCCGTCACGGAGTCGTTCGAGAATCTCCCGGTATCCGAGGATGCTCCCATCGCCGGCGGTTGCTCCTCGGGCGGGACGGCATGAATGATCAACGCAGAACCCAAGGCGCTCCACGGGGCCGACAGCAGGTTGCCGGTTCCGTACAAAACGCCGCCCGCCTGAAGCATGTCGTCCACGCGAACCGTCCATGCCCCCGCCGACCGTTGCCCCTCGTACTGACTGAGCCCCGTGAACGCCGTCCAGTCATCCACCTTGAAGACTCCCGTGTACGGTGGTGCCCCATCCTCCACCAATAGGGTCCCAAGCTCCGAGAACACCGTGTCTTGCAGTCGATGGTCCGCCATCGACCCGGAGACATCACCCAGCAATCCCTCCGCAAGCAACTTCACGGTCATCCCGGTCGGCCCTACAAGGCTGACGTCCAGCCAGTCCAGGAACCCATCCTCGTCGTCCACGTCCAATGCCAGTCGCACCTCGATCCGCTTGATGAATACGTCGTCTGGAACCGAGACCGAGAAGCTCGTGCTCGCTCCCGTCAAGGCGCCGCCCGGGAGCGGATAGGTTAGCGCCTGCGCAAGACACGGCGTCGCGGCACCGAGGCCGACCATGGCCATGGCCGCCATCAAGCCATGTGCGGCTCCAAGTGGCGCCCATCCCATCCATGCCTGTCTCGGGCTTCGCTTCATCCGAATTCACCCCTCAATCCAACCCGGCATCGTGCTAGTCCAAGGCATCCGCCGCGCATGGCTGCGCGCCCCCGTTCGCCAACCCATGGCCCAAGGTGTCCTGCATGAACCCACTCCAACGCCCTACCAATGTCTGCACGTCTCCCGCCTTTCTGGCGCCATGCCAGCTTCCCCCAAGGGCCCTTCCCGCATCACTTGATGCCCAACCCACCCGTTGCAGGATCACCGTCGAACCCGCGGACAACGGGGGCGAGAAGGAGGATGGCACCTCCATCGTGAACGTCCTCGTGCTGGCTTGGCCATTCGCTCCCACGATCGTCATCGACGGCGTTGACAGCGTGATCTTCAGCGCGCCGTCGCTCACCGCCGAATAGGAAATGGGCCCCGTCGCAAGGAACGTCAGGATGCTCGCAAAGCTACCGGTCAAGGTCACCGTGTCCGTCCGATCGCCTTGCAACGCCAGGTCCGGGATGATCGTCCCGCCAATGCTCGCCGTCTTGTCCGCCACGCCCGCGTTCGACACGTCGATCAGCCCGCCCGCCCCCGTCGCCAACCGGACGGTGACCCATTGGCCCGCAAAGTCGGGCACCACCGAGATGGGCGTGCTGGCCCCAGTCGTCAGCGGCGTCGATGCGCCGAGGATCGCCTGCGGCGCGGATCCGTTCGCTGCCGTTGAATATCCCACTCGGAAGTATTCGCCCCCGGCAAACTCCAAGAACCGGATCTCAAATCGGTAGAACGTGTTCGCCTCCAGCCGAATTGCCGCAGACCGACTCTGGCTGTTCCATGAGCCAGACGCGACATACCCCGACGAGGACACGGGGCCGCCGCCCATCGCGCTTCCGTTCGCGTCGAATATCCGCAACTCCACGTTGTCGTCAGCCGCCGTCCAGAAGTAGTAGTCGCCCGCCGCAGACGTCCGCAGCCATCCGGACGCCACCGCACCGAAGTTGTCGGAAGCCGAGACGTTTGGCGTGGCCATGCCGGTCTGCCAGAGCCGGACGGAGTCGCCCGCAGGCTTGCTTGCCATCACCGTGCCAAGGCTGGCAAACCGGTCGGCCGCCCCCGATCCGGCAAGCCCGTTCCACTGCCGCTCCGTCCAGCCCGTACCAAGGTGAACCCGAAGGTCCGGAATGGCCCCTAGACTCCTCAGGTTCGCCGGCACCTCCTGCCATTTGACCCCCACCTCCACCGACGCCGCCGTCAAGGTCACCGAGGTCGCGACGAGATGGTATTCGTCGCTGGGCTTCGTAACCAAGGCCTTGATGAAGCCCGCAGAGATCACCTCGATCCTGCCCTTGCCCGCAAGGACGGTCCCAACGTGGATGTCCCCGCTCGACAGGGTGGACAAGCGGATCATGGCCCCCGCGCCGCTGGCCGTGGCCGCTTGGACCCGCAGGTCGCCGCCGCGGCTGGACAACTCGATGTCGCCACCCGTGCCTGCAGTGGTGCGGGCCAACGTGACCGTCAGCGCAGCAAGGTTGGCAAGCCGGATCGGGCCGGTCGCGCTCGTCACCGACAACGAGCCCACCATCGCCTCAATGGCACCTTTCGAGCCAATGCCGCCGGCGGCGTCGATCGTCAACGTCCGTGCCGTGATGTCGGAAGCGTCGTCCACCCCAAGCTCCTCGATCGCGCCCCCGCTGGACAACGTGATCGCCGCGCCGGGCGCTTGGACAACCCCGAGGGCTAGATCGCCAACACCGCTGATGCGGATGTCCCACCCGCTCTTCATCGTGGAGTCCTTGGCCTTGCTCGTCGCCGATTCCACCGTCATCGCCCCAACGCCAGCAAGGGTCACCGACCCGCCAAGGCTCTGCGCGCGAGCCACGCAAATGCCCGAATGTAGTCCCACGGCCACGATGTTGCCGGCGGCCCGGATCGACAGCGAGCCAGAGCCGCCCTCGGAAGCCGCAAGGCTCACGTTGCCCGTCGTGGACTCCAGGAGGATGGCCAAGGGGCCGTCCGCCAAGACCGCTCGGTTCACCACCAGATTCGCTGCCGCGGTCACCGCCATCGTCTCTGCCAAGAGCGTCTCGTCCACGCCTACCACCCCCGCCGCGACGGTCACGTCCACCGCTCCACCGCCCATGACCCCGGAGAAGATCCTCGTGGCGCCTAGCATCACCGCGCCATTCCCAGCCAGCACAACGCTGGTTCCCGTCCCGATGCTGATTCGATCCGCTCCAGCACCCCCAGCCACCACGTCGTTGCCCGATCCGCCCTCAAGGACATCCCCGCCGCCGATCGAGCCGTTCCGGGTGGATACCAAGGCCGGCGTGGACCCATCGAACCGAATTTCACCCTCGTCGCCGACGATCACGTCGTTGCCCGAGCCCGTTCTGATCACGTCGGACCCGCCGCCACCCACCACGTACACCGTCCCCGAGGCCGCACCCGTCAACGCATCCACCCCGGATCCCGCCGCCGTCGTGTACATGCGCGTGACACGTCGGTCAGGCGACAATTCCACCGACCCAGGGTCGAGAAGCACATGGCTCGTACCCGTCCCCGTGAACACGGTGTCGTCGCCGGCCCCGGCCAAGAGGATGTCATGGCCGTTCCCGCCGCGGATGACGTCGTTGGCCGCGCCTGTTTCGACCCGGTTGTTGCCGTTGCCGACATGAACGGTGAAGCCAGCCCCCGCAGGGGCACCCGACGTGTTGACGTTGTCGTTCCCGTCCCCGAGCACGACCTCGTTCATGGCCGTGCTGCTTCCACCGGAGAGGGTGTACGTGTTGCTTCCGGCCGAATCGTTGACCAGCACCCGGGCATGGATTCCAGACAAGACGTCCACCGTGTCCGATCGGGGCCCGCCAAGAATCCGGATCACCCGGACCCCATGCACGGTGAAGACCCTGCCCCGATGCAGCACGTCCACGGACTGCCCGTCAACGCCGGTTACCCCACCCTGCGCCGAAGGCCTAACCGTGTAGAACTGGTCCGACTCAAACGGCTGCTGGCGCATGTCGATCACCAACTCGCCCGAACCGGTCAGCAGCTGGCCATTGACGACCGCCTCCCCCGAGGCATCCCGCAACGTCCGGATGGGCTGGCGGGCAGGATCGGTGCCCGCCCGTGGACGTGGCATGTCCCCAATTTCCCAGGTCTTCGAATCGACCCGGTCCACCCACCTGAATGTCCACAAATCCCATGTCCGGTACCGTCTCTCGCCATACAGGCTGATCCGCCCCGAACCCGCGTCGTAGCTCATGGATGCCGTGACGCCATCGAGCCGTATCCCGAACAGGATGAGGCTTCCCTTTGCCGTGGCGCTAAAGACAAAGGCATCGTCCGGCTGCTGGTAGCATATCAAGGCCTCCAGAGAGGCATCCACCCCCACCCACCAATCCCCAAGCCGCAGGTTCGCCACCGCAAACAGGCCGAACGACCCGTTGGACTGCACCCATCCAGCCACGTCCACCATCGCAAGCCCGAAGAACGACATCCTGCCGGTGAGGCTGATGCCCCAGTCGCCGGCCTCAAGCTGTGCACTCGGCAGGATCGCGCCTCCAACCGCCTTGGCCGGCCTTCGGAACGTGCCACCCCCGACCTGCATCCTCGCATCCACCGACATGTTGAACACGTTCAGGACGTTGATCGAACCGGTCATCACGATGAACACGCTGCTCGGCGCCAACGCAACGCCCGGCGACATGGGATCCGCAGCAGTCCCAAGCCGCGTGTTCACGTAGAGCCTGCCACCCAGGTTCAATTGCACCAGGGATGCCACCGTCGCATGGATCGAAACGGCGGCAGACAGGACCAAACCGGCCGAGTTCAGATTGCCCGCGACCGCTACGTTTGCCTCAAGCAGGCTGCCCGCGAGGTTCACTTGAAGTTCGCCAGACAATCCAAAGCTCCTGCTCGCATGATCGTACTTGAACTCAAGGTAGCCTTGTCCCTCCAAGGCCCGGAGGAACGTCACGGTCCCCGTCGCCCGCAACAAGATTCCAGATGCCACCGTCCGGCTGACGCCCCCAACGCTTAGCGAACGCATCACCCCAGCAGTATTGACCTCAAGCACATAACCCGCGGTCAACGTAAGCCCAACGGAGGCCCCAAGCCCGGGGGTTGGGTCCACCACAAGGGCACCCAACAGGCCATGGCTATCGACCACAAGCCTTCCGTTCACCGTGGTCTGGCCCAATGGCCCCAACTTCACGATGCCGCCGATCTCCAAGTCCATGCGCCCGGGGC
>CAIYFP010000306.1 GCA_903925515.1 uncultured Verrucomicrobiota bacterium | reverse complement strand
AGGCGGACGAGGGTTTCGAGGGGGGGGAGGGCGGCCTTCCAATCCTTGCTGGCGACGGCGCGGCGTGCGGCGTTGTCGAGGGCGTAGAAGTTGGTGGGCTTGTCCTTGGCCCATTCGGCAAGGGGCTGGGGCGGGGGATCGCCGGGCTTGGGGACCGGGGGCTTGGACCAGTCGAGGCCCGGGGCGACGCCTTGGGCGCGGGCCACGGCGAATTCCTTGAAGGACTTGTCGAGGTCTGGGATGGGGGCGACGTGGCGTGCGAGGGCCTCGTTGATGGGGGTGCCATCGCGGAGGTCGCGAAGGATGGCGCGGAGGGAGTCGGGGCCCTTTTGGCGGAGGATGAAATCAACGACGAGGGCGGACTGGAAGTAGGCGAACTGGAGGTGGAAGGGGGACTTGGGGGCGAGGAAGGCACCGGAGAGCTTGGAGACGGGAACGAGGTCGTCGCCCACGATCATGCTGCGGTAGCGGGGGTTGAAATGTTGGCCCCATGAGGCGTTGGCAGCGAGTTCCTCATGGACGGAGATGCCCTCGGAAAGCCAGCGGGGCATTCGGTTGGCGGTGGCCTGGAGGGTGATGACATGGGTGAACTCGTGCCAGAGGACGGCCTCCCAGTTGGAATCGCGGCCGCGGGTGGCGGCGGGGCCGTTGGCGGTGACGACGCGGCCGAAGCAGACGCCGAGGAAGCCGGGGTTGTCGGGGATGCCGAAGGTGCGGACGCCGAAGTCCTTCTGCTCGGCGAAGATCTCGACATAGGTGGGGGAGACGGGCTCGACGCCGTACTTGGCGACGAGGGTGGCCCGGGCGCGGGAGAGGAGTTCGAGGACGCGGTCGCCGTAGATGGGGGCCTCCTTGGAGGAGAGGCGGACGACGAAGTGCTCGTTGGTGAGGCGGGTGTAGCGCCCGAGGGAATCGTGGAGGGTAACGAGGTTGAAGGCGGCGACGTCGTAGGCGTCCTGCTGGTGGACTTCGTGGGCGAGCTTCCAGCCTTCGTCTTCCTCGCCGAGGCGAAGGAGGTCGGAGGCGAGGGCGGACTTTGCGGGGAGATAGGATGGGTCGAAGGCGAGCGCTTGGCGTTGTCGGGCGGATCCCTCTGCGAAGCGGTACTTCCTGGAGAGCTTGAGGCCGATGATGTGATCGACGCGGGGGTTGGTGGGCCAAGGTTGGAGGGCCCTGCTGCGGGCCTCGGCCTCGGCGGTGGGGTTGTTGCGGAGGTGAGCCAGGACGGCACGGAAGGCCCATGCGTCGGGGTGGGCGGGATTGACCTTGGCGACGGCGTCGAGGTTGCGCTCGGCCTCGGCATAGTCCTCGGCGTCGATCTGGTGATCGACGAGGAGGAGGAGGCTGGGGACGTGGCGTTCGTCGATGCGGAGGGCGTTCTCGAGGGCCTCGACCAGGGCGGAGCGGTCGCCGTCGAGGTGGGCGCGTGCGAGGCCGTGGTGGAGGTCGGGGTCGTCGGGTTGGCTCCGGATGCCTTCCTCGAAGGCCATGGCGGCGAGGGCGGCGTCGTGCTTGTCGAGGGCGATGTTGCCGCGGGCGAGGTGCAGTTCCGGGAGGGCGGGGTCGGACTTGCGGAGGGGCTCGAGTATTTTCTCGATGACGACCTTGGGATCCGCGCCGAGGACGATGGCGGCCTCGGCGAGGGCGACGCGCGCACGGGGGTCGCGGAGGTCGGCGGCCTGGGCGTTGATGAGGAGGCGGATGTCGTCGAGGAGGGATGCTGCGGCGAGGGTGTCGCCGGCGGCGAGTGCGGCATGGTGGCCGAGCCAACGGATGGGGAGGCTGCGGCGCGAGAGGGCTGCGGCGTTGGTGAGGAGGTCGCGGGCGGCGGGGTATTGGCCGGTGGCGAGGAGGGCCTTGGCGTGGAGGACTGCCCAGTCTTCGGTCCGGCCGCCTTGCTCGATGGCCTCCATGGCGGCCTTGATGACGTCGGCGTGTTTTCCGAGGCGAAGGGCGGCGCGGGCGTCGTCAAGGGAAGGGGCGGCTTGGGCGCCGGGGAGCAAGAGGGTGGCGAGCGCGAGGAGGAGTGCGAGCGAGGGAAGCAGGCGAGGGGGAAGGCTTGGGACGCCGCCTTGGGGGCGTGGGGATGGGGCGGGGCGGGGGATGGGGCCTTGGACGTCCATGGATCAAGGCGACGGGTCTGGCGCGGGCTGGGATGGAGGGGGAGATGGGGTCACGACGTGGGGGGGATGCGCTTGCTCGGGGGGATTGACCATGGACGGGGGCGCGAGGTTTCGTTCCCATGCGGCATGGAGGGTGGGGATGCCGACGCGGTTGAAGTCGGCCTCGAAGTCCGTGGTGACGGCGAGGAGTTCCGGGGGCTCGGTCACGGGCGAGAAGGCGGTCTGGGCATTGCCGGCCTCGGACATTTGCTGGAAGTAGGCGGGGTCATCGGTGCGAACGTAGAGGCGTCCGCCTGGGGCGAGGGCGAGGGCGGCGAGGTAGGTGAAGCGGGGGTTGACGAGGCGACGTTTCCAGTGGCGGCGCTTGGGCCATGGGTCCGGGAAATAGACGTGGATGGCGTGGAGGGAAGCGCGGGGGACCATCCATTCGAGGATGTAGGAGGCTTCGAGGCGGATGGCGCGGACGTTGGCGAGGCCATGGCGGCGGGCCTTTCGGTCGATCTTGCGGAGTCGGCCGAGGAGGCGTTCGACGCCGATGAAGTTGACGAGGGGGTGGGCGGCGGCGTGGCGAAGGAGGAACGAGCCGTCGCCTGCACCGAGCTCGAGCTCGACGGGACGGGTGTTTTCGAACAGGGCGGTGAAGTCGATGCGTTGAAGGATGTCCGGCCTCGCGACGAGGGAGGGGGGGAACGGTGCGGGGATGGGTGGGATGGCGGGAACCTCGGTCATGGCATGGGGCTAGTCGCGGACGAAGAGGGCGAGGGCGGCGGTGTAGCCGTGGAGGTGGGAGGAGGGGCCGACGGGACCGATCTCGCCGTTGGCGAGGAGTCCGGCGAGGGGGATGGGCCCGAGGTGTTCCTGGATGAGGGCGGCGTCGTGGTCCGGCTTGCCGAACAGGCCTTGGCCGCGGCCGCAGCAGGAGAAGAGGAGGGCGCCGATGGGCTTGCGCTGGCCGAGGGAGGAGCGTGCACGTTCGAGGCAACGGACCAGGTCGGCGTCGGCGGCGTCGGCGTCACGTCGTTGGAACTGGAGGGTTTGGCCTGGGCGAGCGAGGGCGCCGACGGCGAGGGCGCCTTGGCGAGGGTCCACGCCGAGGAGGTTGCGGACGAGGAAGTCGCCGGCCGCGTGGTCCGGGCGGTCCTCCGCGGAGGCGAAGCCGACCATGAGGTTGTTCTGGGCGCGCTGGCGTTCCTCGGCGGGCAGGGCGTTGAAGGTATCGACGAGGACGGAATAGGCGGGGCGGTTGGCGATGCCGAAGATGACGTTGCGTTCGGCACGGGTGATGGTCCAGGGATGGCCGATGGGGGTGCAGCCTTGGGAGACCATGGGAAGGATGGAGACGGCGCCGGTGAGGGCGGCGAGGACGACGCCATGGTCGTGGACGTTGCCGTCGAGGTAGAGCTGGCAGGAGTCAGACCGGCCGAGACCGGAAGCGAGGCCGCCGACGACGGGGACATTTGGAAAGTCCTCGTTCCATGCGGCGAGCCAGCCATCGTTGTGAGTTTGGAAGGGGTCGGCGAGGGCGATGGCACCGCGACAAGGCTCGGGCAGCCCTGACCATGGGGCGGGGGAATCCTCGAATGGGATGTCCGTGCCGGGGACGTGGATGGGGTGGACGGAGGCGCCGGGGAGGTGGAAGAGGGCGAGGGCGAGGCCCTTGAACTCCTCGTGTTCGTGGCCGTTGCATGCGGCGCCGTTGGCGGAGCAGCCGACGAGGCGGGGGATGCGTGCGTGGACGCGGAGGATGTCGAGGACTTCGCGGGCCATGGGCGTCAAGCGCGGGGAGAGGAACAGGACGCCGAGATCGACGGAGGGCGCGGGGAGACGGGAGCGGAGTTGGGAGGCCCATGCGGCAAGCCGAGGCTCGTCGAAGTCTCCGTGGAAATGATCTGCCACGCTAAAGGGGGCCCGCATGGATGGGGAGGGTACCGTTGGACGGGGGGATGGCCAACCATGGTCTTTGGAAAGATGCGGGTGCCATGGGCTGGGGATGGGATGGGACGCCCGCCGGGAGGGCGGTTGGAACGGTGCTTGGAGTGCGGCGTCCCGGGGGTTATGGAATTGGAACGCGCCGCGAGGATGGCGTGATGATGTCGGGACCTTGGTCTTGGGATGTGGTGATGGGAGGAAAACGTGGAGATTACCCCTGCAAGAGCCCTCGGAGGGGCTGGGCTGCCGGTCTGTCTGGTACTGGAGCCGAAGCCGGCGGCTCTCCGGGTGGTGGCATTGACGGTGTTGGACCGGCTGATGGTGACGTTTCATCGGGCGGGTGCATCGCGGATCGTGGTGGTGACGGGAGGGGAGGAGTTGCCGGACATCCGGCGAGCGCGGGCCTTGGGGATTCCGTTCGAAGTCGTGGAGACGATGCCGGCCATGGACGGGCGAGTGGTTCTGTCGGGAACGGGATGGTGGGGGCCGCGTGAGGAGGTAGAGCAGGGGATGTCGGGGGCGACGGGACGATGGACGAGCGACGACGGGGAGCCGTTGGGGGCAGGCGTGCTGGAGGGAGGGAGCCCGGGTGGGCTGCGAGGGCTGGAGGCGATGCCGGGGATCCGGATTGGGCGGCGATCCTCGAGGGTCCGGGATGCGGCGGAGGCGAGGCGTGCGGAAGACCGGCTTTGGTCGGGCCTGTCGAGCGGGGCGGACGGGATGGTGGACCGTTGGTTCAACCGGCCGGTGGGGCGTTGGGCCTTGTCGCGGTGGTTGGTGTCGACCGGGGTGAGCCCGAACCATGTTTCGTTGGCGGCGACGGCGATGGGGCTGGCTGCGGCGGGGTTGTTTGGTGTGCCGGGGACGGGGCATGCGATGGCGGCGTCGGTGTTGTTCCAGGCGTCGGCCGTGGTGGATTGCGTGGACGGGGACATTGCGAGGGCGGTGTTCAAGGAGTCGCGGCTGGGGAAGTGGATCGACCTTGTGGGGGACCAGGTGGTGCACGGGGCGGTGTTTGCAGGGATCGCGACGGGGCTGTCGGGGGGGAGGCTTGGGTACGGGGCATGGGTGTTGGGTGGGCTTGCGGTATGGGGTGCGCTGGCATCGTTTGGGGCGGTGCTCAGGGGGATGCGGCGACCGGGGACGGCGAGCGGGTGGATGAAGCGGTGGATCGACGGCGCCACGAACCGTGACTTTTCCGTGCTTGTGATGGTGCTCGCGTTTGCCGGGAGGCTGGAATGGTTCCTTTGGATAGCGGCGATTGGGGGGAATGTGTTTTGGATGCTGGTGCTTTGGGAGCAGGGGCAGAGGGCGGGCGGTGGCGGGGGTCGGGGAAAGGCGGGGGCGTGAGGAAGGGGTGGGTTGGGGTTGGGGGCTCGGGTTGGATTCGGCCGTTGCTGCTGGCGGCGGGGCTTGCGGTGGCAGGGTGGCTTCTGGGACGGGTGGGATGGGGCGAGGCATGGGGCCTTGTGGCTTCGGTGGGCTGGCGGGCGCCGGTGCTGCTGCTGCCCTACCTTGCGGTGTACATGATGGACTGCATGGGATGGAGGTGGACGCTGCCGTCGGGGCTGGGGGTGGGATTTGCGCGGTTGCTGGCGATTCGGTGGTCCGGGGAGGCGGTGAACAACGTGGTGCCGACGGGTCATGTGGGCGGGGAGGTGGTCAAGGTGTACCTGCTGGGTCGGCAAGGCGTGGGGCGCGCGGTCGCGGCGGGTGCGGCGGTGGTGTCCAAGACGAGCCAGACGCTGGCGCAGGTGATGTTCATCAGCATTGCGGCGTGGTGTTTTGCGGGATTGGTGCCGGGTGACTCGGGGTGGCGCCGGGCGATGTGGATGGCCTTGGGGGGCGGGGTGATGGCGGTTGGGGTGATGTTGTGGGTTCAATGGCGTGGCTTGTTCCGGACACTGGCGGGCGTCTTGTGCTGGCGGGGATGCTTGCCCGGATGGCTTGCGAGGCGGGAGGGGGCGCTTCGGGAGCTGGATGGGAGGATTGGGGCGTTCTACGCGGGGCAGCCGGGCCGGATGGCGGCATCGGTGGCGAGCTACCTTGGGGGGTGGTTTCTGGACTCGGTGGAGATCTGGGTTGCGGGCTGGCTGCTGGGACAGCCGGTGACGATGTCGCAGGCGGTGGCGGTGGAGGGTTTCGTGGGCATTGCGAAGCTGGCTTCGATGTGGGTTCCGGGGGCGGTCGGGGTGCAGGAGGGCGGGATCTTGGTGCTGGGACGAGCGGTGGGGCTCGGGGAGCCGTTCTGCATGGCCTATGCGTTGATGCGTCGGGCGAGGGAAGCGATCTTCGCGGCGGTGGGCTGGCTGTTGCTGTGGTCCAGCCCTGTGAACCTTGGGGAGGTGCCCGTGGACGCTGGAAGCAGGGGTTAAGGTCCTGCGGCGGGACGGATGCCGGCGATTTTCCGATGTTTCCCCGGGGCGGCAATTGCGATAGTGATGGGCCGCGGAGAGCGCGACTTCATGGACATCGTCTTCAATTGTCCCCATTGCGGCACGGAGCTTGAGGTGGAGGCCGAGGCAGCGGGCGAGAGCATCGATTGCCCGGCCTGCGGGAAGCCGATCCAGATACCGTCGGGGCCGCCCACCGGCGTGCCGCCGCCGAAGCCCCCCCCGGCCGGCGTCGCGTCCGCGGCGGTGCCGCCATCCACCGCAGCGAGCCCGGAGAAGAAGTTCTCGGTGCCGGTGAGCAGCAAGCCCGTGGAGCCCCTGATCCAGAAGGCGCTGCCCTCGTTGAAGGCCCAGGCCAAGGGAGATGGCAAGAAGCAGATCCGGATCAAGACGCTCCGGCACTCGGATTGCCGGGAGGTTGGCAAGGACCGCTTCGATGAGGTGGTGAGCGACTTCCTCAGCGGCGTGGGTGAGGAGAACATCATCAGCATCACGCCGATCAACTACAGCTACGTGGAAATGGGGACGCAGAAGTTGATCACGGACTTTGGCGTGGCGGTCGTTTATCGGGAGTGACTTGACGGCGTTGGGGGGAGGGGCGTGCCAGCCTCATTCGACAGGGTGGGGACGTCCGACGTCTGAAGGTCCTTGCGGCGCGGGCCCAGCATGACCTGCTTCCGCCGCTGGTGATGCGACCGGGTCGCTCCCTCAACCCCGGCCCCGGCTGGATCCTGCCCAAGGCGTGATGCGATCGGGTCCACGACATCCCGCACGGACATCCGCGGCCCATCGATCCTCGCCAGCTCCCGCTTCCCCAGCGTGAACACCATCGCCAGCCCAAACCGCGCCATGCGATGCACCCATGCCCGCCAGCGCCGCGCCTGGCACTGGCCCATCGCCACATGGCTCCTCGCGTCCTTGAAGGCTCGTTTCACGAGATACCTCCACCCCTGTCGCCGGGCTTGTTGCGTGTCTCATCAATCGCGCGTGTTGGGTTGCTCCATGAAGGCCTTGGGTCGAGGCGTGAGTTCGGAGCCTACCCGCAGCGGTCCGTGACGGGCAAACCACGAAGCCCCGGGACCTTCTGGAAGCGAACCCGGGGTTCGGGGCTTTTTTCGCGTCCCATGTCGTGGCTCGCTCCTCACAGACCGCTGCAGGTGTGCCCGTCACTCGCGCCTCGTTGGACGCGAGAATCCCTCGCGGCGAAACACCGGCCGTTCGTGGGACATGACACAAGATCCTCCGGGCTCGTCCGCTCCTCCGCGTTGCCAAGACTGTACTTCACCGATCCATCCGCACGGCCCGTGACGCGCAATCGCGTCCCTGGCGCCGTACCCGAGCTGGCCGGCCGAATCCAGAGCCGCTGGCTCCACGAAGACGAAGGCACCCGATTGACCGTGGACCATGTCCATGGGCCTCAGGTGTTCCTTGATCCCCGCGAAGGAAGTTCCTCGGTTTACGGCTCCGGCCTTGGACGCGGATGGATTGCCCAAATCCTCGCGTAGGTGTGGGAGAGACTTCGGATCCAAAATCCCATGAAGCACGGCAGGCGGCGCGCCACAACGCGATGGTAGCGGCTGGGCATGCACCTTGGTTTGGGCGTCCACGAGACCGCATTCTTAGCCGGGACGATTCAGTTGGGTCGGTCGTGCTTGCT
>CAIYFP010000305.1 GCA_903925515.1 uncultured Verrucomicrobiota bacterium | reverse complement strand
TCCGTCACAGACCGCTGCGGGTAGGCTCCGTCCTCACGCCTTGCCCCGGGGCATTCTTGGAGCAACCCAACACCAGCGATTTGTGAGACACGACACTAGGCCTTCGGCACCGGGGCAGGCCCGCTCCATGACATCCTTCCCCGGCATGCGCCGCGTTTCCACCCCAGCCCGGCCACGCCATGGCCGGGAATTCAGATGACAAAGTCGTCGGCCCCGGCCGGATGCTCCCTCAGGAGGATGGCGCGCTCCACCAGGTCCGCGACGGTTCGCTCCTCGAGGATTCCCGCGATGGCGTCGCGCACCTCCTTCATGACCGAACGCAACGCGCAGAGCCGCTCGTTGGGGCAATTGCACTTCTCGTAGAACTTCTCGCTCACGCATCCCACGGGGGCGAGGGCGCCCTCGAGATGTCGGATGACGTCTGCCAACCGGATGTTGGCGGCGGGCCGTGCGAGCCGGTAGCCGCCGGCGACGCCCCGGCGGCTCTCGACGAAGCGGGCGTTGCGGAGGGAGTTGAGGATTTGCTCGAGGAAACGCTTGGGGATGTTTTGCTCCCTCGCGATTTCCTGGACGCGGACGACGCCGGGGCCGTGGTGCAGGCCGAGGTGAGTGAGGGCACGGAGCGCGTACTCGCCACGGACTGAAAGCTTCATGGGAATCGAGGCTATAAACCCAATTCACGAGGTCAAGAATGGATGCAGACAGGGCGGCCACGGGTTGACGGTCGCGAGTGAGATAACGCGCCATGGAGGCACGAAGTTGGATCCAATCCCCACGCCACAATGACTCTTCCATTCCGATAGAGATTAGGGACATGCTGGGGACCGCGTGTTGGTTGCATGTCGAGAGTTGCGGCCTGTCATGAATCCGGTGCCCCGTGTCACACGGGCCCCGCTCATGGCCCGTTGCCTCGCGTGCCTCCTCGCCCTTGCACTCGCCCGGGCCGTCCATCCCAAGGACATCCAGCTTCTCAACGTCAGCTACGATCCCACCCGCGAGTTCTATGCGGAGTACAACGTCGAGTTTGCGCGGCACTGGAAGGAACGGACGGGCGACACCGTGCGCGTCCGGCAATCCCATGGCGGGTCCGGTCGCCAGGCGCGCTCCGTCATCGACGGCCTCCGAGCCGACGTCGTGACCTTGGCCCTCGCAAACGACATCGACGCCATCGCGAGGAAGAGCGGGCGCATCGCCACCCACTGGGCGTCGCGCCTCCCCTCCAACAGTTGCCCCTACGTCAGCACGATCGTGTTCCTCGTGCGCAAGGGGAATCCCAAGGGCATCCGGGACTGGCCCGACCTTGTGCGCGAGGGCGTGACGGTGGTGACCCCGAACCCGAAGTCCGGGGGCGGCGCGCGCTGGAACTACCTTGCTGCATGGGGTCATGCGCTGCGGCGGCCGGGGGGCACCGAGGCGTCGGCGGAGGCGTTCGTGCGGGAGTTGTACGCGCACGTGCCGGTCCTCGACACGGGGGCGCGCGCCTCGACGATGACCTTCACGGACCGTGGCATCGGCGACGCGTTGATCACGTGGGAGAACGAGGCGTTCCTGGCGATGCGGGAGCATGGACGGGGCGAGTACGAGGTCGTGGTGCCGTCGGCGAGCATCCTTGCGGAGCCGCCGGTGGCATGGGTGGACCGGGTGGTGGAACGGGGCGGGACGCTGGAGGTGGCGCGGGGCTACCTGGAGCACCTCTACTCCGGGGCCGCGCAGGAGATGGCGGCGCGCCATGGGTTTCGGCCCGTGGATCCCAGGGTCCGGGCGCGACACGCGGCGAGGTTCCCGGACGTGAACCTGTTCACGATCGACGAGGTGTTCGGCGGCTGGGCCAAGGCGCAGGCGCGGCATTTCGCGGACGGCGGGGTGTTTGACCGGATTGCGAGGCGATGAAGGCGAGGCGCGCCCAGAACCAGCATGGCAGGGGTGCCCGTGCGCGGCGGGTGTTGCCGGGCTTCGGCCTGACGCTGGGGGTGACGCTGGGGTACCTTGGGGTGCTGGTGTTGCTGCCGCTGGGGGCGTTGTTCCTGAAGGCCTCGGGCATGAGCTGGGCGGAGTTCACCCAGGCGGCGACGAACGAGCGGGCGCTGGCGTCGTACCGGGTGACGTTCGGGTCGGCGTGGCTTGCGGCGGGCATCAACGCGGTGATGGGCACGTGGATGGCGTGGGTGTTGGTCCGGTATCGCTTCCCGGGCCGGCGTCTGCTGGACGCCCTGGTGGACTTCCCGTTTGCGCTGCCGACGGCGGTGGGGGGGCTGACGTTGGCGAACCTGTTCGCGTCGAAGGGCTGGCTGGGACGCTGGCTGGAGCCGATGGGGTTGAAGGTGGCCTACGCGCCGGCCGGGATCGTGGTGGCGTTGGTATTCATCGGGCTCCCCTTCGTGGTGCGCTCGTTGCAACCGGTGCTGGAGGACATCGACCGCGAGGTGGAGGAGGCGGCGGCGACGTTGGGCGCGGGGCGTCTGCGGACGTTCGCGCAGGTGATCTTCCCGGTGTTGCTGCCGTCGATCCTGACAGGCTTCTCGCTGGCGTTGGCGCGGGCGATCGGGGAGTACGGCTCGGTGATCTTCATCGCGCCCAAGGGCTCGGAGATCGCGTCGCAGCTCATCTGGTACCGGCTGGAGGAATACGACTACGCCGGGGCGATGGCGATCGCGGTGGTCATGCTGGCGGCGTCGTTCGTCTTGCTGGCGGGGGTGAACATGGCGGAGCGGTGGGCGAGCCGTTTCCAACGCTGACATGGGCACGACGACGACGAGAAGGGGGATGTCGCGCGCGGGCGGCGGGAAGTCCGGGCGCGGGAGCGAGGACCCCTGGTGGGTGCGGCTGTTGCTGGTGGGCGTGTGCGTGGCGTTCGCGGGGGTGTTCTTGGTGTTGCCGTTGGCGAACGTGTTTGCGCAGGCGTTGGCGAAGGGTTGGCAGGCGAGCCTGGGTTCGCTGGCGCATCCGGACACGGTGGAGTCGTTCAGGCTGACGGCCTTGGTGACGGCGATCTGCGTGCCGGTCAACACGGTGTTCGGGGTGGCGGCGGCGTGGTTGGTGGCGCGGTTCGAGTTCCGGGGGAAGGCCTTGCTGGTGACATGGATCGACCTGCCCTTCTCGGTGTCGCCGGTCGTGACGGGGATGTTGTTCGTGCTTCTGTTCGGGCTGCGCGGTTACCTCGGTCCGTGGCTGGATGCGCGGGACATGCAGGTGATCTTCGCGACGCCGGGGATCGTGCTGGCGACGTTGTTCGTGACGGTGCCGTTCGTGGCGAGGGAGCTGATCCCGGTGATGCAGGCGCAGGGGAGCGACGCGGAGCAGGCGGCGCTGACGTTGGGGGCGAGCGGGTGGCAGGCGTTCTGGCACGTGACGCTGCCGTCGATCAAGTGGGGCCTGTTGTACGGGGTGATCCTGTGCAATGCGCGGGCGGTGGGGGAGTTCGGGGCGGTGGCGGTGGTGAGCGGGCGGGTCGCGGGGGTGACGGACACGGTGCCGTTGCGGATCGAGAAGCTGGACAACGAGTACAACCCGGTGGCGGCGTTCACGCTGGCGGCGTTGCTGGCCTTGCTGGCGCTGGGGACGCTGGGGATCAAGACATGGCTGGAACATCGTCAACACGCAGGGCTTGCGCGCGCGCAGGGCCCCATGGAATCAAGCGATGAGCATTGAACTCAGGGACGTGTCGAAGCGGTTCGGGCCGGTGGCGGCGGTGGACCGGGTGTCGTTCAAGGTGGACGACGGCGAGCTGGTGGCGTTGCTGGGGCCGAGCGGCGGCGGCAAGACCACGGTGCTGCGGATGATCGCGGGGCTGGAGGACCCGACGGCGGGGGACATCCTCGTGCGGGGCGAACGGGTCAACGACGTGCCCGTGCAACGGCGAAACATCGGCTTCGTGTTCCAGGGCTACGCGTTGTTCAAGACGATGTCGGTGGCGGACAACATCGCCTTCGGGCTGAAGATCAAGAAGTGGCCGGCCGGGGACCGCGCGGCGCGGGTGGAGGAGCTGCTTCGGCTGTTCGGGCTGGAGGGCTTGGGGCGGCGGTTCCCGCACCAGCTTTCCGGCGGGCAACGCCAGCGGGTGGCGATCGCGCGGGCGTTGGCGCCAAGGCCATCGGTGTTGCTGTTGGACGAGCCGTTCGGGGCGGTGGACGCGAAGATCCGGCAGGAGCTGCGCGACTGGCTGGTGCGGATGCACGACGAGCTGTCGGTGACGACGGTGTTCGTGACGCATGACCAAGAGGAGGCGATGGAGGTGGCGAGCCGGATCGTGATCTTCAGCCGGGGCCGACTGGAGCAGGTGGGACGGCCGCGGGTGGTGTACGAGGAGCCCGCGAACGAGTTCGTGGCGCGGTTCATCGGGGTGTTGAACGTGCTGGAGCTGCGGGTGGAAGGCGGCGTGGCGCGGCTGGACGAGCTGACGTTCCCGGCGCATGGGGTGCCGGAGGGACAGGGCCTGCGCATCGGGTTCAGGCCCTATGCCGTGCAAGTTTCAAGGAACCCTCGCGAGCACCGATACCGGGCGACGTTGCGGCACGTGTACTTCCTCGGCGTGTTGATGCGGCTGGAGCTGGAGACGCCCTCCGGGCTGGTGGTGCGTTCTCGGATCACCAAGGACGAGTTCACGCGGCTCGGGTTGGCGGAAGGCGACGTGGTGTCGTTCCAGGTGCGGGAATACCGCGTGCTTGCGCGGGACGGCGAGCCCCTGGGACCGGAGGTCTCGGCGATGCATCACGCGGGGACGCTGGGCGAGGGAATCTGAGGGGCGGGCCCATGGAAGGCCCGGGCCCATGAACCCGGACGGGCATCGCGTCGCACCCGCTACTTGGACCCGAGGGCCGAGGCCATGGTGAAGATGGGGAGGAGGAGGCCCAGGGCGAGGAAGCCGATGGCGGCGGCGACGGCGCAGAGGATGACGGGCTCGATGAGGCGGACGGCTTGGTCCACCTGGCGGTTGGTGCGCCGCTCCACGGTGTCGGCGATCTGGAGGAGGACCTCGTGCAGCTTGTTGGATTCCTCGGCCACCGTGATCATCGCAAGGATTTGCTCCGGGATGAACCCGCCCGCAGCCAACGGCTCGGACAACCGCTTGCCGTCGCGCACCGCGTCCGTCGCCTCCGCGATGCGATCGGCGAGGAGGTCGGAGCCGGTGGCGTCCTTGGCAATGCGGAGGGCGGAGAGGAGCGGGACGCCGTTGGCCAGCATGGTGCCGAGGATGCGGCAAAAGCGGGTGATGGCGAGGAGGCGCAGGGCGGGGCCAGCGACGGGCACCTTGAGGCGCCATGCCTCAAGGGTTCGGCGATGCTTGTCGTTGCGCAGGGCCGCGACGATGGCGGCCGTCCCGCCGCCGAGCACGGGGAGGATGAGATACCAGTAGGAACGCAGCAGGCGCGACGACGCGAACAAAAGCTCGGAAGGAAGCGGCTTCTTGGCGTTGGCAAGCAAGGGCTCGAACTTGGGGACGAAGAAGAGCAGCGCGGCGACCATGACGAGCGTGCCCAAGGTCGCCAGCAATGCGGGGTAGATCAGCGCGCCCATCACCTTGGAACGAAGCTCCTCGAAGCGCTCGATGAACGAAGACAGCGAGCGCAGGACATCGACAAGGAAAGACGCTCGCTCGCCTGCCTGGATCATCGCCGTGTGCAGCACAGGAAACACCTCCGGGTACTGGCGCAACGTGTCGGTGAGGGAACGGCCGTCGGCCACGGCGGCGCGGATCTCCTTGAGGAGCTGCTTGAGCGAGGGGTTGACGGTCGATTTGCCCAGTGAATCAAGGGCGCGCAGCAGGGGGACGCCGGAGCCGAGCAAGTCGGCGAGCTGGGAATACATGGTCCCGAGGTCGGCGGCCTTGATGCGTCGGCGCGGCTTGCTGGCGGGATCCGAGGGATCGCCCTCGATGGCGACGGGGTAGAGCTTGCGCTCGGCAAGGATGCGGACGGCGGCGGCCTGCGAATCGGCCTCAAGGGTGCCGCGAGTGGTGGCCCCGGAGTCGGACAAGGCGCTGTAGGTGAACCGGGGCATGGCGGCTAGAGGGCGGTGCAGAGGACGACCTCGTCCGGGGTGGTCACGCCTTGCCTGACCTTGACCCAGCCGTCCTCGCGAAGAAGCCGGAGGCCGGTGTCGCGCCCGGCATGAATGATCCGGTGCGACGGCGCGCGTGCGATGATGAGCTCGGAGATGGCGTCGGAGGTCACGAGGAGCTCGTAGAGGCCGGAGCGGCCGCGATAGCCGGTGTTGCGGCAATTGGGGCAACCGACGCCCCGGGCGAGCCGGGCGCCGGGCTCCAGGACGAGGTCCTTGGGCAGGTTGGCAAGGTCGGGCTCGGCCCATTGCTTGCACTTGGGGCAGATGCGCCGGACGAGGCGCTGGGCCATGGCGCCGACGAGGGTGGAGGCGACGAGGAAGGGCTCGACGCCCATGTCCACGAGGCGCATGGGGGCGGAGGCGGCGTCGTTGGTGTGAAGGGTCGAAAGGACAAGGTGGCCGGTCATGGCGGCCTGGGTGGCGGCTGCGGCCGTTTCGAGGTCTCGGATTTCCCCGATCATGACGACGTCTGGGTCATGGCGGAGAATCGCGCGGAGACCCTTCTCGAAGGTCATGCCGACCTGATGGTGGACGGGGATCTGGTTGACTCCATGGAGGTGGTATTCGACGGGGTCCTCGACGGTGATGACCTTGAGCTCGGGGCCAACGATGGCGTTGAGGGCGGCGTAGAGGGTGGTGGTCTTGCCGGAGCCCGTGGGGCCGGTGACGAGGAAGATGCCGTGCGGCCGCTCGATCAGGCCCTTGAACGTGCCGAAGGTGCCGTCGTCCATGCCGAGCTGCTGGAGGGTGAAGAGGACGTTGGACTTGTCGAGGAGGCGCATGACGACGCCCTCTCCGAAGAGCATGGGGATGACGGAAACGCGGACGTCCACCTGGCGTCCGCCGACGTTGAACTTGATGCGACCGTCCTGCGGGATGCGACGCTCGGCGATGTTAAGGTTCGCGAGGATCTTGATGCGCGAGATGATGGCGGCCTGGAACCGGTGCATCTGCGGGGGCACCGACGCCTCCTGGAGGACGCCGTCGATCCGGTACCGGATCGACATGTGATGCTCGTACGGCTCGATGTGGATGTCGGAGGCACGCTCGTGGACGGCCTCGAGGATGATCTCGTTGACCAGCTTGATGACCGAGGCCTCCTGTGCGGCCTCCATCAGGTCGTCAGAGGGCTCGCCCGTGACGGCCGCCGGGCCGTCGTCGGCCCCGACCATCTCGTCCAAGGTGTCGCCTCCAAGGCCGAAGTGGGACTTGATGAGCTTCTCGATGTCGTCGCGCGGGGCGAGGACGGGCTGGATGTCGAGGCCGGTGGCGAGGCGAAGCTCGTCGAAGGCGTAGAGGTCGAAGGCGTCGGAGGTGGCGACGTTGAGGGTCCCGTTGGAACGGGAGACGGGAAAGAGGCGCTTGCGATAGACGATCTTGGATGGAAGCGAACGGAGCGTCTCGGGGTCGGGGGTGATGTCGTCGAGGTTGACCAGCGGGATGTCGAGATGCTCGGCCATGACGGCGAGGATCTGGCGCTCGGTGAGCACCCCAAGCTGGACGAGGGCATGGTCGAGGCGCAGGCCCTCGGCCCGCTGGAGGGCTTGGGCCTCAGCGAGCTGCTCGGGGGTGACAAGGCCCCTGGAGAGAAGGATGTGCGCGACGCTCATGCGTTGTCGGACGCTGGACAGGAAGGTTGGGATTCAGGCGGCATGCGCGGGCTCAGGCTGTGAAGGACCGGGGCTTGAATCCTTCGGGATCGGCGAGCCAGAAGATCTCGTTGCTGGCCTTGGCGAGGTGAAGGCCGCGCCGGAGAACTTCGGCCTCGAGGGGGTCGCTGATGTCGATGGCCGCCACAAGGCCCTCGACGGCCTTGCCTCGGTGCTCGGGGAGGAAGTCGCCGATGTTGCGAAGCTGGTCCTCGACCTGGTCAAGGTCGCGCCGGGTCAGGTGGCTCTTGATCTCGACGATGACGACTCGCGCGCCGGGGCCGTTGGTCCAGCCGAGCATGTCCACCTCGAAGTCGCGCCCGTCGGCCTTGATGCGGCGCTCGGGACGTCGGGCGACGCATTCCATGCGGAACCTCTCGAAAAGGATGCGGCGGAGGGAGGAGAGGGCGAGGCCCTCGGTGAACGAGCCGAACTTGTTGCCGAGGCCGCCGACTTGGCGGCTGAGCTCCTTGAAGAGCACGTCCACCTCCCTCCGGCTCTCGGCGAGCTCGGCGAACTTCTGGTCGACACGACGGTTGCTCTCGGCGAGCTCGGCGAACTTCTGGTCGGTGTGACGCTTGCTCTCGGCGAGCTTGTGATCGACTTGACGGCCGCTCTCGGCGAGCTCGGCGAACAGTTGCTTGAGGGTTTTGTGAGTCATCGAACGAGGATGAATGTCCGCCATGACATGGCAAGACGAGGCAGAAGTCCGTCTGGCGTGAGGAGGGCGTGGCATGGCTAGACCGGGGCCTCGGGCGACTCGAAGAGGAAGCGGAAGTCGTCCAGCGTGAGGGACTGGGAGAAGCGTTCCTCGCCGAGGATGTC
Source organism: uncultured Verrucomicrobiota bacterium (assembly GCA_903925515.1). Taxonomy (GTDB): domain Bacteria; phylum Verrucomicrobiota; class Verrucomicrobiia; order Limisphaerales; family UBA9464; genus UBA6176. The sequence goes on along the minus strand of CAIYFP010000305.1, from coordinate 2,782 downwards.
CTGCGCGAGGGCAGACTTGGAGCTTTGGAGGCGTCGAATTTTCTCCTCGATGGAGCCTTGGACGATGAGGCGGTAGGCGAAGACGGTTTTTTTCTGGCCGATGCGGTGGGTGCGGTCGATGGCCTGGTTCTCGACGGCGGGGTTCCACCATGGGTCGAAGAGGACGACGTAGGAGGCGGAGGTGAGGTTGAGTCCGAAGCCGCCGGCCTTGAGGGAGATGAGGAAGGCGGCGGCGCCCTCGTGTTGGTTGAAGGAATCAACGAGGGGACCCCGGTTCTCGGTCTCGCCGGTGAGGATGAAGGTGGTGGTGCCCTTGGCCTCAAGGGTTTCCTTGAGGATGTCGATCATGTAGGTGAACTGGGAGAAGACGAGGACCTTGAGCCCCTGCGAGAGGAGGGGTTCCACAAGGTCGATGAGGGCTTCGAGCTTCGCGGAGGGTTGCCGTCGATGCTTGGGATCGACGAGCGCGGCATGGCAACAGATTTGCCGGAGGCGCAGCAGCGACGTGAGGAAGTGGAAGCGGAACTTGTCGAGGTCCGCGGACGTCTTGAGCCCAAGGAGGAGGGCGCGGGCCTTCTTGTACTCGGCGGAGTAGAGGGTCTTCTGGGTGCCCTCCAGCTCGCAAAGCACGTCCTCCTCGATTCGGTCCGGAAGGTCTTGGGCGACCTGGCCCTTGGTGCGGCGGAGCAGGAAGGGCCGGAGGCGCGCGGCGAGGCGGCGGCGGGCGAGGGGATCGTCCTTGGAGAAGGACTTGTTGAACTGGGCGCGGGGGCCAAGGGCGCCGGGCATGGCAAAGGCAAGGATGGACCAGAGGTCGAGGAGGCGGTTCTCGATGGGCGTGCCGGTCAGGGCGAGGCGATGCAGCGCCGGAAGGGCGCGGGCGGCCTGGGCGGTCTGGGAGTCGGGGTTCTTGATGTACTGGGCCTCGTCGAGGATGACAGCAAGCCACGTGCGCGCCGCGAGGTCGGCCTCGAGCAACCGGAGCTGGGCGTAGTTCACGACGAGGGCATCATGGCCTTCCAGATCGGACTTCAAGGACTCGGCGTCGGGGCCGGACCATGCGGCGATGCGGAGGGACGGCAGGAAGCGGCGGGCCTCGGCGATCCAGTTGGGCAGGACGGACTTGGGGCAGACAATGAGGACATGGCGCGGGGTGTCGGCCCCGGGCCGCGAAGGGTCGGGCAAGGCCATGGGCTCGACGGGCTGGGATCGAAGCCAACCGATCCATGTCAGCGTCTGGACCGTCTTCCCAAGGCCCATGTCGTCGGCCAAGACTCCGCCGAAACGGTTCTGGGAGAGGTAGGCCAGGAAATGGAAGCCCTCGAGCTGGTAAGGGCGGAGGGAAGCCTGGATGGAGTCGGGCACGGGCGGCGTGACCCGGGCCTGGATTTCCTCGGCACGGCGTTGGACCTGGGCGGCATGCGACTCGGGCAGGAGGCGCTTGGCAGCGGGGTTGGCGAGCTGGAGCGCGTGGAGGCGGATGGGCTCGGAGGAGATGGAGGATGCCTCAAGGCCGAGTTCGGCAAGGTGCTGCTGGTCCTCCGGGGAAAGGCAGACGCGGACGCGGCGCCAGCCCTTGCCGGGGAGGTTCACGAAGCCTCCCTCGGCGTCCAAGAGAAGCTGGAGTTCCTCCGGCGTCAGGTCGCTGTCGGACGTGGTGAGGGAGGTCGAGAGGTCGAACCAGTCGAGGCTCGTCTCGGCGACTTGAAGCTGGAACTGGGCCTCGACGGGGGGCTGCGTGAAGTGGGCGAGCTCCGGCGGGAGCTTGAGGTCCACGCCGGGCGGCAGGGACTGGACCCATTCATGGAAGGCGGCGGGGAATCGCTTGGTGACGCGAAGCGTGAGCTGGTTGGGGTAGCCCTCCCACTTGCCCTTGAGACGTTCGAGGGCGTCCTCGAGGGCGTGAAGCTTGGATCGGTCATGGATGACGATGGGCTGGTCGGCGGCGGGGGCGTTCTTGGCCTTGCGGCCAGGCCCCTTGCTGGGTTGCCAGCCCCCGATGTTTCGTTTCTCGACGACGCGCTGGCTGGAAGGATCGAGGGCGACTGGCGCGGCGATGATGCGCTCGGAGCCGGGCTCGCCCGAGAGCTTGAACTGGATGGAGGGCTTGAGGGGAACGCGACGGACACGCTTCTCGAGGTTGTCCGGGAGGACGGCCCCGATGGCGCTCAGGAACCGGATGCCTTGCTCGGTCTCAAGGAAGCGCGCCGGAATGTGGTCCGAGTAGGGCAGCTTCTCGGGGCGTCGGGGCATCCGGATCACGGTGTTCCACGCAATGAGCCAACCGGGGTTCCCGTCGGCGTGGGCCACGGCCCGGGGAACCGGGGAGCCGTCGGCCATGGCGACCTCGAGGCTGTAGTGCGTCGGCTGGCCCTCGGGCGTGAACTCCGTGGGGACCAGTCGCCACTGGGTCTCGGGGAGGACGACGGGCACGGGAGAGCGGTCCGGACAGAGCATGCAGGCCCGGATCGCGGGGCTCCTGAGGAAGGTGGCGATCGCCGAGTCCCCGGGCCCATGCCGGCCCGCCTCGTAGCGCAACTCGGGCTTGGAAACGCCAAGGACCCAGTCGGTCAACCGATGGACGAGGGCGGCGCTCGCCGGCTCGGCATCCAGCGCAAGGTCGCGGACGGACCTCAAGACACGGGCCAGATCGGTCCTCTTGATGCCGCGCCATGGCTCCGTCTCGGAGAACCGGACCTCGATGTCGGGACCATCGGGGGCAAGGTGGATTCGCATCCCAAGCGTGCCGTGGGCGGTGCCGTTGCCCGGGGCCGCCCGGGGC
>CAIYFP010000304.1 GCA_903925515.1 uncultured Verrucomicrobiota bacterium | reverse complement strand
GGGACTTGGGCGAGGGCGAGGGCGGGGGTGGGGAGCCAAGGGAAGAGGCCGTGCACGACGGCAACAATGAGCCATGCCGTGAGCCGTGGCTGGAATGCTGCGAAGGCAGGAAGCATGCGGGAACATCATCCTCCATGCGATGCCAGTTAGAACTATAAAGCGTTGATAATGCGCAACTTTTTGGTGTGTGGGAGCAAGGTTGGCCCAAGGCAATGACCCGGGGGCCTCCGGCTACGTGATCCTTGGCCTCGGGGTTGTCGTGCCCCACGGGGCTAACCGCGCGGCGCTGCGGGGGCTTCGTCGCCGACAACCTTCCATCCGCGCCGGCTCAGGTCCCAATAGACAAAGACGCCGGACACGAGGGAGATGAAGAGCAATGCGGCGCCGAGGGAAGTCTCGCCGAAGATGAGTTTCCCGACGCCGAACAGGGCCATGTAGATGCTGAGGCAGCCGGCGACCCAGTCGCGGAGGTTGACCCAGCCGTCCTTGGGTGGGGAGACCTCGGGGGCCTCGCGGGCGATGGGGCCCCAAAGCGCGGCGGTGGGTCGTACGCGTCGATAGAAGGCAAGGAGGGTTTTGCGGTCCTCGGGGGCGGTGAGGAAGGTGACGGCAACCCATGTGACGGTGGAGACCGCGACGGTGACGAGGACGGTCTTGGCGAGTTGGTCGGCGTCGTCAGAGCTCCACTTGAGGACGAATTGGAGGAACAGGGAGGTGACGAAGGAGGCGAGCATGGCGGAGACCTCGGACCATGCGTTGATGCGCCACCAGAACCAGCGGAGGATGAAGACGGAGCCGGTGCCGGCGCCGATGGCCATGAGGAACTTCCACGCGCCGGAGATGGAGGTTTGGTAGTAGGTGACGACGGAGGAGGCGAACATGAGGAGGACGGTGCAAGCCTGGCCGGCGAGCACGAGCTGGCGTTCGTTGGCGGCGGGCTTGAGGAAGCGCTTGTACACGTCGTTGACGAGGTAGGAGGCGCCCCAGTTCAACTGGGTGGCGATGGTGGACATGTAGGCGGCGGCGAACGCGGCGATCATGAGGCCGGCCAGCGCGGGCGGGAACACCTTGGCATCCACGATGGTCTGGACGTAGCCGGCCTCCTTGTCCTTGAGGTTTGGGTAAAGAACAAGGGAGGCGAGGGCAGTGAGGATCCATGGCCATGGACGGATGGCGTAGTTGGCGAAGCTGAACCACAGGGTGGCGAGCAGGGAATGGCGCTCGTCCTTGGCGCAAAGGATGCGCTGGGCGACGTAGCCGCCGCCGCCGGGCTCGGCGCCCGGGTACCATGTGGCCCACCAGTTGACGCCGAGATACACGGCAAAGGAGAGCACGGGCATCCACTTGGACTTGAGGTCCGGCATGAAGGACAGGATGGAGCCGCCCCCCTCGCGCGCGGCGTCCATGGCGAGCAACTGGGACTTGAGCGCGCCCAAGCCGCCCGCCGCCTTCACCGCGTAGTATGCAAGGACCGTGACCATTCCCATCTTGAGCACGAACTGGAACAGGTCCGTGACGAGCACGCCCCAAAGACCAGACAGGGTGGAGATGCCGGCCGTGAGGACCATCATGCCGAAGACGACGGCGAGGGCGGCCAGCTTGGGGTCGTCGATGCCCATGAACCCGAGGCTGAGGCCGGGGAAGAGGATGGTAAGGATCTTGACCATGGCGAGGTTGACCCACCCGAGGATGATGCAATTGATGGGCAGGCCGAGGTAGAGGGCGCGGAACCCGCGCAGGAAGGCGGCCGCGCCTCCCGAGTAGCGCAGCTCCGCGAACTCCACGTCCGTCACCACGCCCGCCCGGCGCCAGAGCCGCGCAAAAAAGAAGACGGTGAGGATGGCGCTGAGAAGCCCGTTCCACCAAACCCAGTTCCCGGCGATGCCGTTGGCCGCGACGATCCCGGTGACGGCCAAGGGGGTGTCGGCGGCGAAGGTGGTGGCGACCATGCTGGTGCCGGCGAGCCACCACGAAACATTGCGGCCGCCCACGAAGAATTCCGACGACGAGCCGGTGGCGCGTTTCCGGTACCAAAGGCCAATGAGGAAGTTCGCGAGGAAATAGGCCGCGACCACCAGCCAGTCGAGCAGGGTGAGCTTCATGGGGATGCCTTCTGATGCGTAACGGGGGGAAGGATGCCGGACCGGGGGCGGGGTTGGCGAGAGGCGAGTGGAGGCCCCAAATCCACGCGCAAGCAGTTCTTGAGTGAAGGGCCCTCGCCTCGCGCGGCGCTGCCAAAGGTCGGGTCCTGCGGGGTCTTGTCGCGTCTCCGCGTCTCCGCGTGGTTCAAAAACTCAGCTTTCCCATGCGCTGAACCCGTGATGCATGCAGCCGGGATTCCCTCACGCGAAGACGCAAAGACGCGAAGCAAGCCGTCTCATGGATGCCCATGCCGAGGTTCATGTCCATTCGCCACGACCGCGTGTTGGCGCGAAGCCTGCGGCACCTTGCTCGCCCGAGGATTGCGAGCGTCCGTCCTCGTCGCGCGAGGATTTGGGGACGGTGTGCGGGGAGTTGTGGGAACGGGTTGAGAAAACAGGGCTTCCAAAGGGCGGGATGGCGTGGTGAAACTTCCAACGTCCCCGAAGAGGAACAAGGCGCGTGCGCGGCATGGGCGATCCATGCATGGGCCGGGCTTTTCGCGCAGGATTGCGGAGGTTTCCATGACATTGCTGAAGACGCATGCGGAGGCGGTGGAGATGGGTGGGAAGAGATTGCAATGCCTGATGTGCGGGCACGAGGCGTTCCACCGGCGCAAGACGCACTTCGAGACGGCCCTTGCATCCGGGATGGCGTCGGCATGGTCCGAGAGCGAGGGCTACTGCCTGATCTGCGACCGGTGCGGGTACGTCCATGGGTTTGTGTCGGTGCGTCGGTGACGCGCGGGAACTCCATGGTTGGCGGGGATGGGGATTCCCGGCAGCGTGGGCAGGTGAGGAATGCGAGGGCTTTGCTTCGGTTTGCCGTGATGTTGCGCGCATGGGCGTTGATGGCGGCGTTCCATGGTCCATGGCTGCATGGGGAGGGGGCCCCGAGGACCGCTGCGAGCCGGGCGGCGTCCGGGGCCGTGTCGATGACGATGGACGACGTGGAGCGTTGGCGACGGTTTGCGGACGAGCTGGGGGGGCGGTTTGTCGCGGGGGAGACGTTGCCGATTGGGGAGATGAAGAAGCAGTTGGCGGTGAGGAGGCGCGTGCCGGTGCGGATGGCGCGGGCGGCGCGCCATGCGATGGAGCCGGAGCAGGTGTACGAGAGATGCGCGGCGTCGGTGGTGGCGGTGGGGTCCGTGTACAAGTGCCCGCGCTGCCCGCATTGGCACACGGGGGGCACGGCAACGGGCTGGGTGCTGGGAGACCGGGGCGAGATCGTGTCGAACTACCATGTCCTTGCGGCCGGGAAGGAGACGAACGTGGTGGCCTTCGGGGTGATGACGCTGGATGGACGATGCCTGCCGGTGCGGGAGGTGTTGGCGTCGGACGCGACGCGGGACGTGGTGTTGTTTCGGGTGGATGGCGAAGGCATGAAGGCGTTGCCGGTTGGGGGGCGGGAGCCGGTGGGTAGGCCGGTGTCTGTGATCGCGCATCCGAGCGGGGAACTGTACACGTTCACGCAGGGGGCGGTCTCGCGTTATGCGTTGAGGGCGGTGGAACCCGGCGGGGAATCGCAGGAATGGATGTGCGTGACGGCAGACTTCGCGGTGGGGTCGAGCGGCGGGCCGGTGCTGAACCGGCAGGGTGCGGTGGTGGGGATGGTGGCGCGGACCCAGACGATCAGCGCGAACCCCAAGGGCGAGACGCCCTCGACGCAGATGGTGGTGAAGATGACGATTCCGTCGGATGCGGTGTTGTCGTTGGTGGAGGCGGCTGGGAGACGATGAAGGCGTTGATCGAGTGGTGGCGCGGAGCCCGGGGCGAGTGGCGGATCATCGCGGTGGCGGTGGTGGCTTGGGCGTTGGACCAAGGGACGAAGGCATGGGTCGTGAGTGCGATGCCGTTCGAGGCGCGGCGGGCGGTTGTGCCGGGTTTCCTGTCGTTGGTGCACTGGGGCAACACGGGGTCGGCATGGAGCCTGTTTCATGGGAACAACGGGTTGCTGGCGCTGGTGGCGGTGGCGGCGGTGGCGGCGTTGTGGTGGTGGCGCCATCACTTTGAGGCGCATCGGATGGCGGGGCAGGTGGCGTTGGGTCTGTTGTTTGGGGGCACGCTGGGCAACCTGGTGGACCGGTTGTTGCCGAGCCGGCGGCACGTGGTGGACTTCCTTTACTTCCATGTGATCAAACGCAGCGGCGCCGAGGCGGGGTTTCCGGCGTTCAACGTCGCGGACATGGCGATCTGCACGGGGGTGGTCTTGTTGTTGATGCTGGCGACGATGCCCGCCGATGAGCCCGGCGCGGTTGGGAGCAAGACAGGGTCGTGATGGACGGCACGGGCGTGGGTTGGACGGAGGAGACGGGGCCGTTGCCGGTGTTGATCGCGGGCGCGACGGCCTCTGGAAAGTCCGCGGTGGCCGTGGAGCTTGCGGAGCGGCTGGGCGGGGAGGTGATCGGGGTGGACTCGATGCAGGTGTACCGGGGGATGGACGTGGGCACGGCCAAGCCCGGGCCGGAGGAACGGCGGCGCGTGCCGCATCATCTGGTTGACGTGGCGGACGTGACGGAGGGCTTTGACGCGGCGCGGTTCGTGGTGCTGGCGGGCGAGGCGGTGGCGGCGGCGCGGGGACGGGGGCGGGTGCCGATTCTTTGCGGTGGGACGGGTTTGTACTTCAACGCGTGGTTGAACGGGCTCGGGACGGCGCCGGCACCGGACGCGGCGTTGCGGGCGGAGCTGGAGTCGATGCCGACGGAGGCCTTGCTGGACGAGCTGGCCCGGAAGGACTGGGAGACGTTTGACGAGATCGACGTGGCGAACCGGCGGAGGGTGGTGCGGGCGGTGGAAGTGATCCGGCTGACAGGTCAGCCGTTTTCGAGGCAACGGGCGCGTTGGCCGGAGCGGGCGGCGTCGTTGGCGGGGCGGAGCTTCGGGTTGGCGCGGGAGCGTTCGGACCTTGCTCGGCGGATCGAGCTACGGGTGGACGCGATGTTCCGGGAGGGGCTGGTGGAAGAGGTGCGGGGATTGCTGGAGCGAGGGTTGCGCGGGAACCGGACGGCGATGCAGGCGATTGGATACCGGCAAGTCGTGGAGCATCTCGAAGGGACACGGGGCTACCTCGCGACGGTGGAGGAGGTGAAGGTGCGCACGAGGCAGTATGCGCGTCG
>CAIYFP010000303.1 GCA_903925515.1 uncultured Verrucomicrobiota bacterium | reverse complement strand
CTGGCTGAACCAGCTTGCAAGGCATTCCTCCAGCGAGGGGTCCGCCCCGTGCACGGGCTTCAGCACGGTCACTGCGGGGCGCGTGGGCCATGGGGGCATCGATGTCTCGGGCTGGTGCAAGGGAAACCGCCATGCAACCGCGCCTTGCCAAAGCAGCAAGGCGAAGGCGAGGCAGGCCATGGAACCCGTGACCCATTCGAGAAGCACCGCCCAAGGCTGGGACAGCCGGGTGGGGACGACAAGCGGGCGCTCCGCACCGCCGGCGGCCCGCCGATGTCATGCGGGCCGGAGGGCCACCCCCAAGCCCTCGCGCAAGGAGGACGAAAGCTTTCGATCCACACGCGGGCGAATCACGGCAGGCTGCCTGCCCACACGGGGTCGTAGCGGATCGGCTTGCACCCCGGCTTGATCTCCCACGCGCCTGCCCTCCTCGTGTAGCCCATCCCCCGCTTCCTCACTCACGGTATCGCCAAACGCGACGCTGCTTTTTGATCAGACGAAGCCGCGAAGCCACGAGGAGATCCTGCCGGGTCCACCCTCCGGCAGCGCCGCGCGAGGCGAGAACCGGGCACCCAAGAACGCCCAGCGCGGGAATCAGGGGAGACGCTCCTCGGTGGCTTCCCATCGCATCGGCCCGTGTCGGAATGGGCTTGGAGGAAAATCGCCCGCTGAGACGCGGAGACGCGGAAAGATCCTGCTGGGGCCACCCTCCGGCAGCGCCGCGCGAGGCGAGAACCGGGCACTCAGCCAAGCCCCCGTCGCAATCCCAGGCTGTTCCCCTCCATGCTGAAGGCAAACCACGCCCGCACCAGCGACGACGCCTCCCGAATCCTCCGTTGCCCGATCAAGCCCCGCAGCCGCCCGTGAAAACGACGCTTCGTCGCCCCGATCACCCTCGGCGCGAGCCCCGGCCGGAACAGGAACCCACAGAACGGAACCCCTTCCCGCGTCGCCAAAAGCCGTGACTTCGGAACGGCCAGCTTCAGTCGCACCCGGGCCAACTCCTCCACGACCCTTCCCCGCAGCCGCCACAACTCCCGTCGGTCATCCCCGAACAACAGGAAGTCGTCCGTGTAGCGCACGTAGGCGCCATGGCGTTCCCCCTCGACCAAGGCGTGGTCAGGACGGTTGGGTGACCTCTTGGCCCTGGCCGTGCAGGACCTGTTCCCGCGCGGCATCGCGCCGACCCGTCCCATGGACGGGGGTCGCCCTCCAGACGCCGACACACGCACGCACACCACCCGAAACCCGATGTTGTCGTTCGAGTTCCTCGGGTCGTTGTCGTTGCGCGTCGCACACCGCAGGTTCTCGGGATCGTCGTTGCCCCACGACCCGCCCCGCAGCACGCGCGTCGGCCGCCCTCACCACCTTCCGGACCTCTCGGAACCGGAAATCCAAAAAATCGCGCGACGCCGCTTCGCGGCGGCCCCGCGCTGCCGCGACTCCAGCGCCCCCATTGCAGAGTTTCAAAGAGGAAAAGGGACAAAGAACCAAAGCCCATAGGCCAACGCCTCACCCTCCAGACGCCGACACACGCACGCACACCACCCGAAACCCGACGCTGCCGACCGAGTTCCACGGGCCGCTGACGTCGCGCGACGCACACCGCAGGTCCTCGGGATCGTCGTAGCCCCACGACCCGCCCCGCAGCACGCGCGGCTCTTTGCTGTGGGACGAAACATCCGCTCCTTCTTCAGTCAGAGTAGG
>CAIYFP010000302.1 GCA_903925515.1 uncultured Verrucomicrobiota bacterium | reverse complement strand
TCCGATGCCCCCCGCCTGCGCGTCCAGCTCGCCGGCCCCGCATCCAATCCGTCCGGCATCGGCGCCCGGATCACCGTCCGTCCGCCGCCCGGCTCCCCGCTTCCCGTGCAGCAGGCCGAGGTCATCGCCGGCGGCCGCTACCTCTCCGGCGACGCGCCCTCCCGCACCTTTGCCGCCGCCGCCGCGGGCGGGCACCACGTCCAGGTGGACTGGCCCGACGGACGACGTTCCATCGTGTCGTCCCCGTCCGGGCGTTGGCTTTCGATTTCCCATCAAGGCTCGGCCGACGCGCCCAGGCCCCCCGCGTCGCCCGCGCCCTTCTTCGAGGACGTCTCCAGCCGCCTCGCCCATTCCCATCACGAGGAACCCTTCGACGACTTCCAACGCCAGCCACTCCTCCCCAACCGCCTCTCCCTCCTCGGCCCCGGCGTCACATGGGCGGACCTCGACGGCGACGGCCTCGACGACCTCCTCGTGGGCTCGGGCAAGGGCGGGCCGGTCGCGCTGTTCAAGGGCAGGCAAGGCGGCGCCTTCGACCGCATCCAAACCCCGCCCTTCAACAAGCCCGTCTCGCGCGATGTCACCGCCATCATCCCCCTCGCGGGAATCCTCCTTGCCGGCTCCGCCAACCACGAGGACGGCATGACCAACGGCGGCGCCCTCCGCATCCTTGACCCCGCCCGCGGCGTCAGCGGCGAGTCCGTCCTCAACCCCGGCTTCAGCACCGGCCCCCTTGCCGTCGCCGACGTCGAGGGCCACGGCACGCTTTCCATCTTCGTGGGCGGTCGCGCCGTCTCGGGTCGCTACCCGGAGCCCGCCGCGTCCCTCCTGCTCGCCACCGCCAACGGCCGCCTCGTGCCGCGCCAACGCATGGACGCCCTCGGCCTCGTCACCGCCGCCTGCTTCACCGACCTCGATTCCAACGGCCTCCCCGACCTTGTCGTGGCCCGCGAGTGGGATTGTCCCGCGTTCCTTCGCAACGAAGCCGGCAGGCTCGTGCCATGGAAGCCCGTCGTCCGATCGGGCCAACGCGTGTTGTCCGACGCCGAATGGAGCGGCTGGTGGAACGGCGTCACGGCCGGCGACCTCGACGGCGACGGACGCATGGACCTCGTGCTCGGCAACTGGGGACGCAACACCCCCTTCCATGCCTCCCGCGAGGCCCCCCTCCGGCTCCACTTCGGCGACCTCGGCTCCGGCGGCATCGACCTCGTCGAGTCCGCCTTCGATCCCGTCACCCAACGCGACTGGCCCCGGCGCGAGCTGCCCATGTTCCGCATGGTCCTGCCCCAGCTCGTCGAACGATTCCCGACCCACGCCGCCTTCGCGTCGGCGGACCTGCCCGCCGTCCTCGGCGAGCACGCCGCCCGCATGCAACGCCGCGAGGTTCAATGGCTCGATTCCTCCATCCTCCTCAATCGCGGCGACTCCCTTGAGCTCCTCCCCCTCCATCCCGTGGCCCAGCGCGCCCCCGCATTCGGCGTGGTCGTGGCGGACATGGACGGCGACGGCGACGAGGACGTGTTCCTTTCCCAGAACTGGTCCGCCGCCCAGCCCATGGTCCAGCGTGCCGACGCCGGGCGGGGCCTCTGGCTCGTCAACGATGGCAAGGGCATCCTTGCGCCCGACGAATCCACCGGCGTCGTCATCCATGGCGACGGACGCGGCGCCGCCGTGGCCGACTTCGATCGCGACGGGCGCGTGGACCTTGCCGTCGCCCAGAACGCGGCCGCCACCACCCTCTGGCACAACCTGCGAGCCCGGCCCGGGCTGCGCGTCCGGCTCAAGGGTCCGCCCGGCAATCCCTTCGGTCTCGGCGCCATGGCCCGCCTCCTTGCCCAAGGACGCCCCGGTCCCGTGCGCGAGTGGCATGCCGGCGCCGGGTGGTGCTCCATGGACTCCCCCGTCGCCGTCCTGGGCAACCCGTCCCACGCGGATGCCATCGAGGTCCGCTGGCCCGGCAAGCCATGGCAACGCCATCCCATCCCGCCCGGCGCCATCGACGTGCAACTGACGGAATAATGTTCGGGGGACACCAGGACCCCCAAATCCCCGCGCAAGGACGACGCAAGCTCTCGATCCCCAAGCGGGCGGGTTGCGTCAGGCGCCGTGCCAACACGCCATCATGGCGGCATGGATTCTTTTCACGCCATGACGCCATGACGCCATGAGCACCGGTCTTTTCAACCCTCCGTCGGCGCAACGTGAGGCGAAAACCGTGCGCTCAGGAACCGGCAGGGCGCGGATGAGGGCAACCTCAAATGGCTTGTCCTTGTCTGCCGGGTTTTCCAGCCTCCGCCGTCCCCGCGTCGTGACGAGCGCCGGGGCGACACGCGACACGACATGAACATGCCGCCAAGGCCCGCCTATCCGTGGCCCGGAATCATCCGGCGCTACGCCGACTTCCTTCCCGTCACGGCCGAGACGCCGGTGGTGACGTTGCTGGAGGGCAACACCCCGCTCATCCCCTCGCCCACGCTGGTGTCGGCGATCGGCGGCAAGTTCGACCTGTATCTCAAGTACGAGGCCCTCAACCCGACGTGCTCGTTCAAGGACCGGGGCATGACCATGGCCATCACCAAGGCCATGGAACGCGGCGCCAAGGTCGTCGTCTGCGCCTCCACCGGGAACACGTCCGCGTCCGCCGCCGCCTATGCGGCGCGCGCAGGCATGAAGTGCGTCGTGCTCCTCCCCAAGGGCAAGATCGCCCTCGGCAAGCTCGCCCAGGCCCTCCTCTACGGCGCCACCACCGTCTCCATCGAGGGCAACTTCGACGACGCCCTCCGCGTCGTCCGCGAGCTGGGCGAGACCGGGCTCGTCGAGGTCGTCAACTCCATCAACCCCGTCCGCATCGAGGGACAGAAGACCGCCGCGTTCGAGATCTGCGACGCCCTCGGGGACGCGCCCGACTTCCATTTCCTCCCGGTGGGCAACGCCGGGAACATCACGGCCTACTGGCGCGGCTTCCGCGAGTACGCCGACGCCGGGCGCTCGGACACGCTGCCCCGCATGATGGGCTGGCAGGCGGCCGGCGCGGCCCCGCTCGTCCTTGGCCATCCCGTCGAGCACCCCGAGACCGTCGCCACCGCCATCCGCATCGGGAACCCCGCCTCATGGCAGGGCGCCGTCGATGCCGCCCGGGACTCGAACGGCTCGATCCGGTCCGTGACCGACGACGAGATCCTGCACGCGTACAAGCTCCTTGCTCGAACCGAGGGCGTGATGGTGGAACCCGCGTGCGCCGCGCCCATCGCGGGCCTGATCAAGGCGGTCGCCGCCGACGAAATCCCCGCCGGGAGCCTTGTCACGGCCACCATGACCGGCCATGGGCTCAAGGACCCGGACAACGCCCTCAAGGTCGCCGGGTTCGAGCCTATCCCCTGCGCGGCCTCGCGCGAGGCCGTCCTCGCGGCCATCGGGATGTAAGGCGGCGTGCCCGGAGCGAGCGGGCGGGCCATCGCCTTTTGGGGCGGGACAGCGGGCGCGTCCCCGGCAACATGGGGGGCGTCATGATCGTCTTCCCCAGCCCTCCCATGCCGGGCCTTGCCATGCCATGGATTGCCCGATGGGTTCCCGTGGCCGCCATCCTTGCGAGCCTCGACGCAGCGCCCCGCGCCGTCGCCCAAGGATCCAGCGCGGACTACGAGCGCGCCATGGGCCTCGCGCAACGGACCGAGAACAAGGTGTTCCGTTCCCGCATCCATCCCGAATGGTTCAATCCTTCCAACTTCTGGTACCGGGTCGAGACCGGGCCGGGAACGGCGGAGTTTGTCCGGGTGAACGCCACGACCGGTGAACGCGCGCCCTTGATGGACATCGGCCGCGTGCGCGAGTCGGTGGGCAAGCTGGCCGGCAAGGCCCCGGGCGCGGGCGAGTCGCCCGAGGGGATCCGGTTGGACGCCGACGGGTCGCGCGTGCGGTTCCGCTTGTCGGGCAAGCGCTGGAGCTTGCGGATGGATTCCGGGGTGGTGGAGGCCGACGAGCAACCCGAGGCGCCGTTGCCCGCAAGGCAGGGCAATCGCGTCCCGCGTCGGTCGCGTCGCACGGGCGAGGAAACCTCCATCACGTTCGTGAACCAGACCAAGGAGGACGCCGAGTTGTTCTGGCTCGACACGGAGGGGCAGCGGCGTTCGTACGGGAGGATCCGGCCGGGGCAGGAGCGGACGCAGCACACGTTCGAGGGCCATGCATGGCTGCTGGTGGACAAGCTGGGCAACACGCTGGCGGTGTTCGAGGCCGACGCGACCGGACGCCGCGCGGTCATCGAGGAAGGGGGAACGAGGCCGCCCCGGCAACAGGAGCCGCAGCCCGAGAAGACGTCGGCCCCCGCCCGGCCGCCCGAGCGCGGGCAATCGCCCGACGGCCGTTGGGTGGCGTTCGTGAAGGAGAACAACCTGCACCTGCGATCCGTCGCGGATGGGACGGTGGCGGCGCTCAGCCGCGACGGCGACGCGAGGCAGGCATACTCGGCCGACGTGACCTGGGCGCCCGACTCGTCGGCGGTGGTGGCCCGGAGCGTGCGGAAGGGCGGGGAACGGACGGTGCACTTCGTCGAGGCGGCGCCGAAGGACCAGCTCCAGCCGAAGTTGCACCAGCAACGGTATCTCAAGCCCGGCGACGAGCTTCCCAAGCCGCAGCTGCGGGTGTTCACGTTGCCGGGGCGAAGGCGGTGGGACGTGACCGATGCGTTGTACTCGAACCCGTTCACGGAATCGGGCGACATCGACGTCCGATGGTCGGCGGACGGGCGGGAGTTCTACTTCGACTACAACCAGCGGGGGCACCAGGTGTACCGGGTGCTGGCGGCAAGGTTGCCGGGCGCGGGGGACGTCGAGGGCGGCGCGGCGGATGCGACGCCCGGCGTGATCGAGCCGCGGGTGGTGGTGGAGGAGTCGGCGGCGACGTTCATCGACTGGACGAGCAAGACATGGCGCGAGTGGTTGCCGGGGACGGGCGAGCTGTTGTGGATGTCCGAACGCGACG
>CAIYFP010000301.1 GCA_903925515.1 uncultured Verrucomicrobiota bacterium | reverse complement strand
TACAGCCACTACGTCCGGCCCGTGGTCTCCAGCGACGAGGAGGCCCAGCTCACGGCGGTGGCCCTCTCGCCGCAAAACGCGCCGGTGATCGCGTATCAAGACCCGCTGGACCATCCGCGTGCGAAGATGACCCCGGACTCGAAGTTCTACACGCTGCTCGACGGCAGCCAGCCCGCCCATCGCACGCTGATCCGGTACACGGTCAACGACCAGGTGGCGTTCGAGCGCGTGTTCTCATGGCTCGAGGATTCCCTGCGTGAGCAGTCCATGGCCGGGTCGTTCGCGGGCTCCGTCGCCACCAACCTCACCTCCGTCACCACCTTCGTGAACCGCGAGCAACTCGTGGCCGAGCGCGAGGAGGTCGTCGCAAAGATCCTCGCCGAGTACCAAGACAAGGTGATTGCCCACCAGGCCTACCTTGTGACGTCCAATGCGTTCGTCGTCGCCTACAACGCCTACCTTGCCAACCCCGTGGGCGAGGCACCGGTAGCGCCCAGCTTCGTGGGCAAGCCTGCGGAACCCGTGTTGCCCGCGGAGATCCCGGCGGGCCTCTGGGCCAACGAGCTTGTGGCCCCGCGCTTGTTCGAGGGCACGGCCGTGGTCGGCGAGCGCATCCGGCCGCCCGTGGGCGAGCAGGGCGGCTCCGGCGCGTACCTTGCGGGCCGCATTCAAGTCGCCCAAGGGGACCTCTTTGACGCCACGGCCTACATCGACCCGATGGCGGCGGGCTTCGTGGAGGCCAACAAGTCGGCGATCATCCCGGTCAACCGCCTGCCGGACAACCACCGCCTCGAGGTGTGGTGGTTCCGGACCAACGCCCCCACGGCCGGGTACAACGCAGCCAACGCCCAAATCGGCCTCAGGCCCGCCTATTGGCCCTCGTACATCGCGCGGTACGAGATCGTCTGGCCCACGAACCCTCCGGAAATCGTGCTGGCCAGCAAGGTGGGCAGCGGGACGCTCGCCCCGCGCCAAGCCTCCGGGATCATCTATGCCCAGAACGACAAGTCGCTCCCCGGCTACAACCCCAACGAGGAGCATGCCGTCATGTCCGGCGGCATGGCCTTCGCCACGCGCGACGACCTCAACATCACCTCCGGTGCCGGCTATTCGTCCGAGCCATTCGTCCTTGTGCGGTACCGCGACATCGACGAGCGCCCGGCCATCGCGGCATTCAAGGTCCTGAGGGAGAAGCCCGAGGAGGGCCTCGTGTTCGACTACATCGTCCCGGCCGGCCAGATCATCCAGCCGCCCCCCCCGCTCAACTTCCTTGCCAAGCCTGTCGAGGGCGCCGGCATGTACGCCACGGACTACAACGTCGAGGTGAGGCGCGACGGCGCGGACTTCCCCGGCGGCTGGGACGATAGCGGCGACAACGGGGCCTTCGGTCACTACGACTCGTTCACGTGGACGGACCGCAAGCACAACATCTGGGTGTACCGGGGGACGCACGCGGGGCAGCCCAACCTTGTGGCGGGCTCCCATAACCCGGACACGGGCTCCTTCGGCTCCCTCCCCGCGGCCACGGCCGTGGCCGGGTCCGAGTTCGAGTACTTCGTCCATGCGTCGCGCCAGGACGAGAACCTTTCCATGGTGGCCACGACCCCGTTGCCGGGCTGGGTGAAGCTCAGCGGCCTGGTGTTGCGCGGGAAGCCGGAGGCATCGGATGTCGCCAACCCCCAGCAGGTTGGGCTCAAGGTGGTGGACCTCTATGACGGGTCCGAGGTTGCGTTGTCGCTGTCCCTGCGCGTGAACGCATCGGGCTCCATCGTGGCCCAGGGCCCCAATGCGATCGCCAGCACCAACCCGTACACGGGCACGGAGGTGGAGTTCACCACGCGCCCGCCCTTCCTCGCCGAGTCGCCCACGCCCGCGAACAGCTTCACGATGCGGTACTACTACAAGACCGAGCCGAGCTTCGCGTGGCCG
>CAIYFP010000300.1 GCA_903925515.1 uncultured Verrucomicrobiota bacterium | reverse complement strand
GGTGGCGCCGGCCGGCGGCGGTGACTTGGTGTTCCTGCATGGCCTCGAGCAGGGCGGCCTGGGTCTTCGGAGGCGTGCGGTTGATTTCGTCGGCGAGAAGCAGGTTGGTGAAGATGGGGCCGGGGACGAAGTCCATGCGGCGGGCGTTGCCATCGGACTGGAGGATCTCGGTGCCGGTGATGTCGGCGGGCATGAGGTCCGGCGTGAACTGGATGCGTTGGAAGCCGAGGTCGAAGACGCGGGCGACGGACTTGACGAGGAGGGTCTTGGCGAGGCCCGGGGCGCCGGTGATGAGGCAATGGCCGCCTGCAAAGAGGGCGATGAGGATCTGCTCGATGACGTCGGCTTGGCCGACAATGACCTTGCTGAGCTCGGACTCGATGCGGGGCCGGGCGGCGAGGAGCTTTTGGTGGGCGAGGACCTCGGGCGGGAGTTGGGGGGGCGGTGGCGGGACGTAGGCGGGGGGCTGGGGCGAGGCGGGGGTGTCCGGGAGGATGGGTGGGGCGGATGGGGTTTCGGGGGCTGGGGTTGCGGCGGGGTCGAGGGCCGCGGTGGCGTGGCTGGCGGCGTCGAGCGCGGCGGGGGTTGGGGAGTCGGGCGCGGGGGGCTGGGGGGGGAGTGGAGGAGGCAACATGATGTGGGGAATGGAAGGGGTGTGGAGTGAAGGGCGTTGGGGCGGGTCAGTGGGTCATGGCGTAATAGATGATGTTGATGCCTAGGGGGTAGGCGATCTTCTCGGAGAAGTTGTGGAAGAAGTAGTCGTTCTCGCCCTCGCGTTCCCAGCCGTCGCCGTTGTCGGTGTTGTGGGTCGCGAGGACCATGATGCGTCCGTGGTCGTCGAGGATGGCCCGGTGATGGACGACGGTGGAGTCCTCGGTCTCCCATGTGCGGTGCGCGGGATCGAACTCGCTTTGGATGCCGAGGCGGTAGTTGGGGATTTGGCCCTTGGCCTTGATGGAAAAGACGCCGTGGTAGAGGGGGTGGTCGAGGGGCAACTCGACGAAGCGGCGGCCCGGGAGTACCTGGGCGAGAACTTGCTCGGCGTTGTCCCATGCGTCGTCGCCCCAGAAGTCATCGAGGAGGAGGAACCCGCCGTTGAGAAGGTATTGGCGGAGGTCGGCGACCTCGGAGTTGTCGAGGGAGAGTCCGCCGGCCTCGACGATGTAGAGGAAGGGATGGCCGGGGAGGTCGGGGTCCGACACGCGGAGGAAGCGTCCATTGGGATCGACGCGGACGGACGTCATTTGCTGGAGGCGATAGGAGAGGTTGAGGTCGGAGTCCGGGAGGTCGGTGGACCAGCCGGAGCCGCGTCCCCAGCCTTGGGTGTAGTGGAGGCGGGTGAAGACGAAGGTGTCATGGACGAACGCAGGCGGGTTGGTCCATGTCGGGGTTTCGGTGGAATGACTGGGGACGTCGCGGGCGGTGCGGGCATTGGGCGGGATGTAGGACTCGGTGCCCCAACGGCCGCCGCGTCCGAGGCGTGACTGGGCGAGGAGGGAGCCGGCGACGAGGAGCGCGACGGCGAGGAGCGCGGGGCCCTTGCTGGTGCGGCGGGTATGGGGCGATGGGGAATGGTTGGGCACGGCTAGTGGGTCATGACGTAGTGGATGATGTTCACGCCGAGGGGGAAGGCGATCTTCTCGGAGAAGTTGTGGAAGTAGTAGTCGTTGTCGTTCTCGCGTTCCCAGCCGTCGGCGGTGTCGGTGTTGTGGAGGGCGAGGACCATGATGCGGCCGGAGTCGTCGGTGATGGCGCGGTGATGGACCTCCATGGCGTCGGGGCGTTCCCATGTGACGCCGGTGAACTGGGAGTCGGTGCCCATGCGGACGTTGGCGTTCTGGTGCTTGGCGGTGATGGAGAAGACGCCGCGGTAGAGGGGGTGGTCGATGGGAAGCTCGGCGAACTTGCGCTCGGGGAAGACCTTGCTGAGGGCTTCGGCGCACTGTTCCCACTCGGCCTCGCCCCAGAAGTCGTCCATGAGGAGGAACCCGCCGTTGAGGAGGTGTTGGCGGAGGGCGCGGGCCTCGTCGTCGGAGACGTCGAGGGCGCCGGGGGCGGAGAGGAAGAGGAAGGGATAGTTGCTGAGGGCCGGGTCGGTGAGGCGGAGGATGCGGCCGTCGGCCTCGACGCGGATGGAGGTCATCTGCTGGAGGCGGTAGGAGAGGTTGATGTCGGAGTCGGGGAGGTCGGTGGTCCATCCGCCGGTACGGCGGTTGCGTTGGGCGAAGGGGTTCTTGTCGTAGCGGACGCGGGCGAAGGTGAAGAGCTCCTGCTTGAAGGCGGGCGGGTTGGTCCAAAAGGGCATGTCGCCGGTGCGGGTCTCGACGTCGCGTTGGGAGGTGACGGATTCCGGGACGACGATTTCGCCGCCGCCGATGGGGCCCGGGGAACGGCCTTGGGCGAGGACGGTGCGGGGCGTGGCGAGGAGGAGGAGAGGGAGGAAGGCGAGGATGGCGAGGATGGATGCGATGCGAGCCGGGGTGTGCCGGGCGCCATGGGTGGACGTCATGGGGCGGGGTCCTTGGCGGGTTGGAGGTCGAGGAGGAGTTGGAGGGCCTTGCGATGGCGCGGGGCTTCCTCGAGGGCCATGAGGACATGGCGACGGGCGGCGGCGGGATCCTTGGGACGGAGGAGCCGGGCGACTTGGTAATGGGCGTCGGCGGGGTTGGGTGGGTCGAGGGCGAGGAGGGTTTGGAAGGCCTGGAGGGCGGTGTTGGAGTCGTTGGAGGCCTCGGCGGCCTTGGCGAGGAGGCGATAGGGTGCGGGAACGAGGGGGTTGACGGCGAGGAAGCGCCGGGCGTTCAGGAGGACGGCAGGCCAGTCCTTGTTGGCGTCGGCGAGTTCCATGAGGCGGAGGTAAGCGTCTGGGGCCTCGTGGTTGCGCTCGGCGAGTGCGACGAGGACGCGTTGCTCGTCGTTGGTTTGGCCGAGCTGGCGGTGGACGCGGGCGAGGAGGGGGTAGGCGGAGTCTGCGGTGGCGTGTTCGGGAAAAAGGCGGACGAGGGTTTCGAGGGGGGGGAGGGCGGCCTTCCAATCCTTGCTGGCGACGGCGCGGCGTGCGGCGTTGTCGAGGGCGTAGAAGTTGGTGGGCTTGTCCTTGGCCCATTCGGCAAGGGGCTGGG
>CAIYFP010000299.1 GCA_903925515.1 uncultured Verrucomicrobiota bacterium | reverse complement strand
CGTCCCCGGCCGCCGCGTGGCGTGGGAAGGGCATGGTGGCTGCGCCCGAGGACGGGCGCGGTCCGAGGCCGTGCCCGCATGCGGCGGGTCAGAGCAAATGAGACGCCTTGTAGTCCTCGCGGAGGACGTAGCCGCGGGTTCCCTGGACCTTGGAGAGGAACTGGGCCTTCTCGAGCTTGTTGAACGTGTTGCGGACCTTTCGATAGAAGGTGTCGAAGGCGCGGATGTCGTTTTCCGGGCCCTTCTTGTCGTACCAAAGCGCGAACGCGGCCTGCTTGGCGCTGACGTGCATGGCACGCGAGTAATGATTGTGTCGGTACACCACGCCGAGGGCGGCCCGCGCCGTCTCGTCCATGTCGTCGTACGCCGTGCCGAACGCATCGCGCAGCTCCTTCGAGTAGTCGCGACGGACGAGCACGCGGTCGGCGAGGTAGATGGGGCAGGAAGGGCTGCCGGAGGGGTGCCTGCTGACAAGGCCCGCGCGTTCGAGGGAGCGGAGCGCGGCGAAGTGGTTGTTGTCCGGCGTCAGGAGGATGGTGTGCCGGCTTTGCTCGTTGGCCCACTCGGACTTGATGAGGTAGGCGAGCACGCTCTTCTGCTCGTCCTGGAGGTCGCCGCCGCCCAACCGCGTGCTGATATGGCGGTCCAGCGAGGCGAACAACCGTTCCATGGACTCGTCAAGAAGGCGGCCCGCGCGCAGGAAAAGTTCCACCTCCTCCGAGTGGATTCGGTAATAGGGCAGGTCGAGCTGGTTCGCGAGGCAGAGGCTCACCAGCGTCGCCATCCCGATGCCGCGTCCCTCCCATTTGCGATAGACGTGGAGGACGTCGGCCAGCTTGGGATTGCGGGGCTTGGCCTCCGGAAGGATGCGGAGGATTGGCACGTCGGCGTTGGCATCCTCGACGAGGAGGGTCGTGCGGAAGCGGCCGGGGTTGCGGATCGCGATGTGGACGCCGGGCTTGATCGCGATGATGACCTGCTTGTTCACCGAGTAGTCGCGATGGGCGAGGGCATTGTTGACGGTCTCGCGGAGGACATCCTCGGGGTATTGGGGAACGCTGGTGCCGCCGCCCTCGGCGCGGATGCCCACCTGGATGTTGCGGAGGACGTAGCCAAGGCTGGCTTCCATGAGGGGCAGGACGTTGTCCACGAGGTCCTGCTTGTCCCGCGCGACCTGCTGCGGGACGTCCACGTAGCCATGGACATGGGCGCGGAAGCCCATGCGGTCCCCCGGGTGGTTCCCGCAGACCAATGCGCCAAGCATCGTGACCTTGCCGTCCTTCATGAAGCACCGCCTTTCAAGGAAAGGCCGGGCCGAGGCCATGTCCGGCTTGAGCGTTTCGACGGGTCTTGGCTGGTTCAGGTGAAAGATGAACTGGTTGAGCTTGGTGAGGTCGAGGTCGGCCTCGGTCATGCCCTCGACCGGCTGGAGTTCCTTGGCGGTGGCAGCTTCCTCCCGGAACTCCTCCTGCGCGTCAATGTCCCGCTCCGTGATCTTGTGGTCGCCCGTCAGCATGCG
>CAIYFP010000298.1 GCA_903925515.1 uncultured Verrucomicrobiota bacterium | reverse complement strand
TCGACGTAGTGCAGCAACTTCATGGCCTCAGGGTGCGGACCCCTCGTCGAAAGACAATCACTCCGCTTCCTCCACTTCGCCCTCGCTCGCCGCCGCCCAGGGAGCCCCGGCATCCTCCCCTCTCCGGCAGGGCGGCCCGGAAAAAGAACGGCATGGCCTCGATCTGTCGTTGGGTCCACCCAACCGGGGCGACCTCACATCCAAACCATGCCTCTGGCCCGGTCATGTGTTGCCTGCCCCGCATCTCATGGCGCTGCTCGCTGATGTCAGTGGATGGCATTGGGGAAACCACTCGCTTTCATACGCGGTCGAAGCGACAGGGCGATTCACCCGTTCGCGGTTGCCGTTACACGTCCAGGTTGTTTTGGCGATACTGGGACGGCAGATGCGCGGTATCACTTGGTTTGCAGGCCCTCAGGCCCATGGCCTGTAACGCGGAAGACGCTGAGATGATCCGACCGTCACCCGTAAGGATCTCGCTGCATCCCATGTGAATTGCGGAGGCCACGTGGACCGCGTCGGCCCCCTTGAACGACAGGGAGTGAATCCACCTCAGGTTCCGCGCCTTCTCTGCGATGGTGAAGGAGGGTTGAACAAAGACGATCCCACCCTTTCCCGAAGCCAGAAGTCCCATGAAGAAGGGCTTGGCGGCGTCCAGTTTGTCCGGGTCACTGACGTGGGTGCATTCGGCAACGGTCAGCGTCGATGTGATCAGGGTGACGTCGCCGGCTCGCCCGGCAGCGAGCAAACGGTCCAAAGTCCAGTTGTCGTTTGCCGTCGCTCCCTTGGGCTCCACGCCAACCCTGAACTTTACCAAGTCGATCAGGGGCGCGGCATCCACGTAAATGCGGGCTGGATCACTCATCATTGTCGCGCAGGGTGGCGATATGTTCGGCGGTGCTCAGACTGCCGGTGTAATCAGGAAGACTGCCCAAGCCGGCCCGATAAACCTCCAGGGAGAAATCAGGAGCCAAGCGGAAATCGGACACTTCGACATGAGTCGCGAAGCCCGTCTCCGCGTCTTCATGGACCCAGCCCTCCACATAGACCACGGATTCAGGGTCCGTGAGGACTGCCACGGCGGCCTGATACATCTCCGGCTTGAAGTGGCAGTTCACCAACCGGCGGGAACCCAACTCGCGGATCTTGAAATAGGGCCGGGAGACTTCCTTGAAAAAGGAATGCACGACTCCCTGAATCTCGCCCCAGGACCGGCGCTGGCTGGCGACATCCTCCTCCAACGTGACCATGCGGCTGCGGTCCAAGGTGAACCATTCGCCCGGCCTCTCCTCATCGGCGAGGTAGAGGCCGAAGCGCGCGATCTCATCCGCGTCCAACGACTCAGCAATCCTCCCAAAGCAACGCCGCGTCTCGGGCCGGATGACCACCTCCATTTCCACATCGTCGAAGCGGTTTGAAAAAACCTGTCGCAAAGCCCGTCTTCCCCGCTCGTGATGCTCATCTGTCAACGGGGTGGAAAGCCGGCAATCGAAGTCCACGGAGCCGTTTTCAAAACGCTCGGCCAGCCACCCTCCTTCACCTGCGACCACCCCCAGATCCTTGGCGAGGGACGCAAGAAACCGGACGGTGCGCTCAGTGGCAGCCGAGAGCTTC
>CAIYFP010000297.1 GCA_903925515.1 uncultured Verrucomicrobiota bacterium | reverse complement strand
CCCTCCTCCCACAGGCACCAGCCGCGCAGGTATTGGATGGGGCCGGCGAGGTCGGCGGGGGGCTGGTTGGTGAGGATGGAGTCGAGTTGCGCGAGGATGACGGCCGGGAGTCCGGCGACCTCGGGGGTGGACTTGGAGGTGCTGGAGCGGGCGGCGGCGTACTGGCGGAAGAGGACCTGGCCAAGGAGGACGCGAACGGGATGCCATGCGGGGTCGGCCTGGCGACCGGCGAGGAATCGGTCGAGGCGCGCGCGGGCGGCGGGGAGGTCGGCGCGCTGGAGCAGGGACTGGGCGATGCGCAGGATCGCCTCGCGCTGGAGGGGTTGGGGGACGTCGGGCGAGGTGTTGCGTTCCCAGAGGGGCTCGGCGCGGGGGGCCTGGCCGGAGTCGTCGAGGGCGCGTGCGGCGAGGGCGTTGGCCTCGGCCTTGCGGACGGTGTTGGTGGAGTTGGCGGAGAGGGCGAGGAGGGCCTCGGCGGCCAGCACGCGCTGGGCGGGGAGCTTGCCGGCGAGGGCGACGTCATGACGGAGGCGTTCGCGGCGCCATTGCTGGTCGGCGTCCGTGGCGAAGGGGAGGGCGTCGTCGAGGGCCGCGAGCGCGGCGGGATGCTCCATGGCCATGGAGCGGGCCTCGGCGAGGAGGAGATGGCCCTCGAAGGCGAGCTGGGGAGTGATGTTGCTGGAGGCGAGGGCGGACCTGAAGGGCGAGCCGTCGCGGCCGATGCGGTCGCGCGCGGCGGCGGCCTGTCCGTCGCGAAGGAGGGCCACGGCCTCGCGAAGGCTGGCGCGGGGCCGGTTGGTGGAGGCCGGGAAGTCCCTGAGGAAGGCCGCGAAGGCCTCGGCGGCGGGCTTCCATTGACCCGCGGCGAGCGCGGCCTCGCCCCGCGCGAGGCGAGCCTGCTCGTCGGCGGCGGGGCGCAGCGGGGACCCGGGGAACTTGCTGGCGAACGCGCTGAACTCGTCGGCGGCGCGCTGGAATAGGCGGCTGTCGAGGGCGCGGAGGGCGGCGTCGAAGGCGAGCTGTTCGGGCGCGGCGTCCTGGGCGAGGCCGGGGGAGCCGTGCGGGAGGAGGAGTGCGAGGGCAAGGGCGAGGACGAGCGCGGCGGCGCGAGGATGCGCCGCGACGGGACGGCGGCGCGGTGGCGAGGCGTCGGACTGGCTCGGGGGGAGGATGCGGACCCGTCAGGCATGGGTGGGAACGTTGGGACGTTGCGGGAGGAGGAGACGATTCAAAAAGCGGCCGGTGTGGCTGTTCGGGCACTGGGCGACGTCCTCCGGGGTGCCGGAGGCGACGATGGAGCCGCCGCCGGCGCCGCCCTCGGGGCCGAGGTCGATGAGCCAGTCGGCGGACTTGATGACGTCGAGGTGATGCTCGATGACGACGAGGGTGTTGCCGGAGTCGCGGAGCTTGAAGAGGACCTCGAGGAGACGTTCGACGTCATGGAAGTGGAGGCCGGTGGTGGGTTCGTCGAGGAGGTAGAGGACGCGGCCGGACTGACGGCGGGAGAGCTCCGCCGCGAGCTTGAGGCGCTGGGCCTCGCCGCCGGAGAGGGTGGTGGCGGACTGGCCGAGGCGGAGGTAGCCGAGGCCGACCTCGGCGAGGGTGCGGCAGGGGTCATGGAGCTTGGGGTTGGCGCGGAAGAAGGGGACGGCCTCGTCGATGGTGAGGTCGAGGACGGCGGCGATGTTGAGGCCCTTGTAGGTGATCTCGAGGGTCTCGCGGTTGTAGCGGCGCCCGTTGCAGGCCTCGCATGCGACATAGACGGGGGGGAGGAAGTGCATCTCGACCCTGAGGACGCCGTCGCCCTCGCACTTCTCGCAGCGGCCGCCCTTGACGTTGAAGCTGAACCGGCCGGCGTCGTAGCCGCGGACGCGCGCGGCGGGGAGGGCGGCGAAGAGGTCGCGGATCTCGTTGAAGATGCCGGTGTAAGTGGCGGGGTTGCTGCGCGGGGTGCGGCCGATGGGGGACTGGTCCACGACAACGCATTTCTCGAGCTGTTCGAGGCCGCGGATCTCGCGGTGCGCGCCGGGGCGTTCCTTGGAGCCGTACCATTGGCGGAAGACGGCGCGGCGCAGGATGTCGTCCATCAGGGTGGACTTGCCGGAGCCGCTGACGCCGGTGAGGCAGGTGAGGGTGCCGAGGGGGATTCGGACGTCGATGTCGCGGAGGTTGTTTTCGGTGGCGCCGAGGATTTCGAGCCAGCCCTTGTCGGCGCGGGGCGCGACGCGTTTCCCGGGCACGGGGATTTGGCGTGCGCCCGAGAGGTACTGGCCGGTGATGGAGCGAGGGTTGGCGAGGATGTCGGCAAGGGAGCCTTGGGCGACGACGGTTCCGCCATGGACGCCGGCGCCGGGGCCCATGTCCACGACGTGGTCGGCCTGGCGGATGGTGTCCTCGTCGTGCTCGACGACGACGACGGAGTTCCCGAGGTCGCGGAGGCGGCGGAGGGTTTCGAGGAGGCGCTCGTTGTCGCGTTGATGGAGGCCGATGCTGGGTTCGTCGAGGATGTAGAGGACGCCCATGAGGCCGGCGCCGATCTGGGTGGCGAGGCGGATGCGCTGGGCCTCGCCGCCGCTGAGGGAGCCGCTCTCGCGGTCGAGGGCGAGGTAGCCGAGGCCGACCTCGACAAGGAAGCCGAGGCGTTGCCGGACATGGCCGATGACCTCGTCGGCCAGCTTGTGCTGGAACGGGGAGAGCTGGAGGGAGTCGAGGAACGCGGCGGCCTCGGCGACGGGGAGGCGGCAAAGCCCGGCGATGCTGAGCCCGGGGACGGGCAGGCGGCCGGGCGGGGGCGGTTGGTGGCCGAGGGTGATGGCGAGGATCTCGGGCCTGAGGCGCTGGCCATGGCAAGCGTCGCAGGGGTGGGGGGACATGTAGGCCCTGAGCCGGTTCTTGGTGAACTCGCTCTCGGAGTCCGCGAGCAGGCGCTGGAGGTTGCCGAGGACGCCCTCCCATGGGCGGCGCAGCTCGGCCGGCTTGCCGGCGCGTTGGAGCCTGAAGACGACCTCCTCGGCGCCGGAGCCGTGGAGCATGAGGTCATGGAACGACGCGGGGAGATCCTTCCATGGGACGTCGGTCCGGGCGTTGCCGTGGCACGCGACGGCGTCGAGGAGCGACTGGTAGTAGGCGGCCATCTTCTTGCCGCCGAGCCGGCGGTACGGGTGGATGGCGCCGTCAGCAAGGGAGAGGGCGGGGTCCGGGACAAGGAGGGCGGGGTCGAACACCTGCTTTTGGCCAAGGCCAAGGCACGCCGGGCATGCGCCGCGCGGGGAATTGAAGGAGAAATGCTGGGGGGTGGGCGTGTCGAAGGACCGCCCCGTCTGGCGGGAGACCATCCGGGTGGAATGGAGGGTGTCGCGCCATGAGTCCGCGGGTGCGCCGGGGGGTTGGTCGAGGACACGCAGGCGCCCCTCGCCGAGGCGGAGGGCGGTCTCGACGGAGTCAGCGAGCCTTTGGCGAAGCCCGTCCGCGACCACGAGGCGGTCCACGACGACGTCGATGGAATGGCGGGCCTTGGGGTCCAGGCGCTGGGGTTGCTTGGCGTTGATCTCGACCACGACGCCATCGATCCGGGCGCGCACGTAGCCGTCGCGGACGAGCCGTTCGAGGACGTCGCGGAACTCGCCTCGTTGGTCCTCGACGACGGGTGCGAGCAGCATGATCCGGGAGCGGGGCGGGAGCTGGAGGATGCGGTCCACGATCTCGGAGGACGTCTGGGAGGAGATGGGCTCGCCGGTGTCGGGGTCGTGGGGCTGGCCGACGGTGGCGTACAGGAGGCGGAGGTAGTCGTAGATCTCGGTGGTGGTGGCGATGGTGGAGCGGGGGTTGCCGGAGGCGGAGCGTTGCTCGATGGCGATGGCCGGGGAGAGGCCCTCGATGTGGTCCACGTCGGGCTTGGCGAGCTGGTCGAGGAACTGGCGCGCGTAGGCGGAGAGGGACTCGACGTACTTGCGCTGGCCCTCGGCGAAGAGGGTGTCGAAGGCGAGGGACGACTTGCCGGAGCCGCTGGGGCCGGTGAACACGACGAGGCGGTCCCGCGGGATCACGAGGGAGACGTCCCGCAGGTTGTGTTGTCGGGCGCCGACGATGCGGATGGAGGAGCGCGACACGGGGTGATGAAGCCAGAACCGGGCGCGTGGAGGCGAACCGAAACGGGGCGGCGTGGCGTGAGGAGGCGGGCAAAGGGGGCGGCGGGCCCTTGCCGTTGACGCTGTGGCGGGGCGGGGGTTGGGTTGGGGGGTGACCGAGCGTGACAAGTGCCTTTACGACGCATGGACCCGGCAACTCGAGCGGATGCGGGCGATGCAGTACGCGTACAACCGGAAGTTCTTCGGGCTGCTGGCGGTCAGCTCGCTGGGGGTGGCGGCTGCGTTTCACCTTGGGTCCATGGAGCTGCTGGCGCTGGTGGGGCCGGGCTTGGTGACGACCGGGGTGGCATCGTCCTTCTTCCTGCACCAGTGCGACTTTGCGCGGGTGCACGCGCGGGCGATGGAACGGCGGATCAACCGGTTGCTGGGGGGGCGCGCGTTGATCGCGAGCGAGCTGGAGGCGGAGTACTTCTACCCGCACGCGGCCCCGAAGCTGAGCGGGGTGACATGGGGCGGGCGGTGGACGTTGTTCCAGGGGTTCACGCTGCATTTTTGCGTGGCATGGGCGGTGGCGACGGGCTGGGCGTTGTGGCGGTTGCGACGAAACTGGGAGCCGGGCGTGACGTGGGCCTACGGGGTGGGGCTTGGGGCATGGGCCTTGGTGAACGTGGGGATGCTGCACGCGTGGTTTGGGGACGCGCACGGGGAGAGGCGGATGCAGGAGCAGTTGGACGCGGACGACGGGCTGGGGTTGGGCGGGGGGTGAACGAGCGGAGGAATTGGGTTGGCCGGGAGGGCGTGCATGGGCAGGCTTCGGTTCTTCAAAGCCATGATGACGACGTTCTTGCGCGTGGGCGCCGTGTTGCTGGCCGGGCTGATTGCCTGCGCCTCGCGTGCCGCCGATCCACTCCGGGTGTTCATCCGTGCGGGCATCAAGACGCACGGGCCCGGCCAACACGACCATCCCCGCTTCCTCGGCGAGTACACCAAGGTCCTGGGTGAACGCGGCGTGAAGGTGGACGGGGCGATGGAGTTCCCGTCGGCCGCCCAGCT
>CAIYFP010000296.1 GCA_903925515.1 uncultured Verrucomicrobiota bacterium | reverse complement strand
CCCAGCACCAACCCGTACACGGGCACGGAGGTGGAGTTCACCACGCGCCCGCCCTTCCTCGCCGAGTCGCCCACGCCCGCGAACAGCTTCACGATGCGGTACTACTACAAGACCGAGCCGAGCTTTCACTGGCCCAGCATGGAGAACCCGCCCCCGGCCGGCACCATCGTGCCGTACCTGCGTCCCGTGGACGCCGACACGGGCGACTTCGTGGGCGACGCGGCCGACAAGGAGACGGCGTCGCTGGACATCGTGTACCGCCCGGTGTGGCCGGTGCGCGACCCCAAGGACTCGAGCAAGCCGCTGCCCACGCTGCCATTCGGGGCCACCCTCGCGATGCCCGCGTTCAACCTGCCCGGCATCCGGGACATGCGCACCGCACGGGTCCTATACCAGCAATCCATCGCGGCTGACATCCAGGAGCCGCTCATCAGCGTCGTGCTGCACGACGCCACCCGCGAGAAACACTCCAGCCTTGGCGACCAGGAACTCGACATCCTGCCGCCCAGCATCAAGTCCGAGATGTACCGGGGCTACACCTTCTTCCCGGCGTTGCCGCCGCACCTCGTGAAGCGGGTGTTCCTCGACCCCAACCGCGGCGAGAAGGGAACGCTGGTGTTCCGGGGCGAGTTCGTGAGGGCCGACCTTGGGGAGAACTACTCGCTGCTCAACGTGCTGCGCGACTCCGACCTCGCGGCCGTCAAGGACCTGTGCCCGGTGTCCGACTCCGAGAACAAGACGAAGTGGGATGCCCTGGTGGACGCCTTGGCGACGGACCTTGAGACCTTCGTGGAGAGCGAGGATGTCCCCGGCACCTATGTCCCGGACGAGGACCAGACGGTGTCGGTGGGCGTGGGTGACCTTGCGGAGATCGTGAGCGACGACACCGCGGTGGACTCGTATGCCCTGACGGCGACCGGGCCGGGAAGCGGCTACGTGACGGTGATCGAGGCGGACGGCTGGGCGTTCACGCAGCCCGGGGACCCGGTGTCAATGCACGTCTTCAAGGTGGGCCGGACGCTCTACACGGGCGAGGTGAAGGTGATCGTGCCGGAGAACCCGCTCAGCGAGATGGTGAGCTTCCAGCACACGGCCGACGTGGCCGGGCGCTCGGCGGAGTTCGAGTACGAGTGGAAGATCGCCGCGCCGGTGAACGGGCTGCCGCCGGAGTCCGACGCGACGATGTCGCGTTACCTTTCCCTTGCCAGCGGGGCGGACATGCCGCGGCGCACGATCGGCGGGGCCGGCATCCAGTCGTTGAGCGACAACTACGTGGTGATGCGGTACCGGCCCAAGAACCCGGAGCATCCCTTGCTGGACCAATGGTCCGACTGGACGGAGCCGCGGCTGGCGGAGGGCTGGATCAAGCGCGTGCTGGCAGGGATCAACCCGTTCGGCCAACGCCTGACGGACCTGTTCAACAACGCGGTCAACACCGACGTCAGCATGGTGACGCAAGCAGGGCGGCGCTGGGAGGGCGACGTGGCGCTGAACCTCGAGACGATCAACAACTACGGGTTGATCGAGATCTACGAGACGGTGCTCCGGCGCGGCCGGATGCTGAGCATCGAGTCGGGCTTCAACTATGGCCCGGCCAACGACGCGTTGCTGCTGGCGGCGGGCTACCTGCACGACCTCTACATGATGCTCGGCGGGGAGGCCTGGGCGGACGCCGCCAACCCGACGATCGGGATCGGGACGAAGGACAAGACCTACGGGGACGTGGCGACGTCGTTGTTCGCGTTCAAGGGACAGGTGGCGACGCTGGCGCAGGAGGAGCTGGCCCTGCTGCGCGGCCGTGATGACTTCCTCGTGCCCGGCGTGCGGGTCGCCCCCGTCTATAACCGGCTGGTGTGGAACTACACTCGGGGCATCAACTCGGGCGAGGTCATCTACGCGCTCAACTACAACATCCAGGAGGACAACAACGGCCAGCCCAACGGGGTGATCAACGCCTCGGACGCCGCCAAGATGTACCCGCAGGGCCATGGCGACGCGTACGGGCACTACCTGACGTCCATCAAGGGGTATTACTCCCTGATCATGAACCGGTACTTCGACTGGGTGCCGCGCATCGAGGCGGTCAACGTGCTCGGGGTGCCCGTCGCGGTCGATTACCAGGACGAGAGGAAGTTCGCGTCCGCCGCCGCCTCCATCGCGCGGTCGGGCCAGCAGATCCTCGACCTCACGTGGCGCGAGGCCTACGAGCCGTCCGGGGGCGGCTGGGGGCACCTGGTCAACGTGCGGACCAACGCGCAGCGAACCTACGGCGTTCCCGGGGGAACCAACGCGGTGACCCGCTACTGGGGCGTGGACCACTGGGCGTCCCGCACGGGCCAAGGGGCCTACATCCATTGGATCGTGGGCAACGCGATGATCCTGCCCGAGGACATGGACCCGACCCACGAGGGCATCCAGAAGGTGGACCGCTCCACGGTGACGGAGCTGCGCGAGATCGCGACCGTGGCGACGGCCGTGCAGACGTCGATCGACAACGCCGAGGCGGGCCTCAGCCCGCTCGGAGTGCCCGAGGGTGGCATCGCCTTCGACCTGGATCCCAACGCGGTGACGGGCTCGGGATCCTCGACGCACTTCGAGCAGGTGTACCAGCGGGCCAAGGTGGCCCTGAACAACGCGGTGGCGTCCTTCGACGACGCGAAGGACGTGACGCGGCTGATGCGCTCGGAGGAGGATTCCTTGGCGGAGATCCGGACGGCCGTGAGCCAGCAGGAGGCCGCCTACAATCATGCCCTCATCGACATCTATGGCTCGCCGTACCCCGAGGACATCGGGCCCGGCAAGCTCTACCCGCAGGGCTACGAGGGCCCGGACTACCTGCACTACTCCTACATCGACATTTCGGAGTCGAACTTCGGCGGGGCCATCGAGGACCTCGACGAGGGCGTGGAAGTGAGCGTGGGAGTGAACCAACTGCCCGACGGATGGCTGCAAGGGCTGGCCAGCGTTTCCGGGGCCAACGCCGGGGCCGCGGCCGTATTTAACCCGAACCAATCCTTCCAGTTCGAGCTGGGGGGCCATGGCTTCTTCAAGAAGCCCGGCCATTGGGTGGGCAAGCGTCGCTCGCCCGGCAAGATCCAGCAGGCGGTGTCGGACGTGGTCAAGGCGCACGGACGCCTCGTCATGGCGCTGAACGACGCGGACGGGGCGCGGATGGAGCTCGACCTTGCGGTGCGTGCCTTCAAGTCCACGGAGGGCCTGCTGGACCACTTCCAGAACATCAACCTCGGGCTCAATGTCGCCGACGAGGTCCTCATGTGGGCGCAGATCGCCAACGGGATCTTCGAGGGCTTCGACGAAATGATGGAGACCACGGTGGAGTCCACGGGCGACGTCGTGAAGGCCGCCCTGCCTGACAGCTTCATCGCGGGCCTTGCGGCGGGCGGCGACATCACGTCCGTGGGCCAGGCGGCCCTTGAGGCGGCCGGGTTCGCGGTGAAGAGCACCCTCAACGTCGCCGCCTACATCCGGTTCATCCTCCTGACTGCCTTCGAGGGCGCGAACACCACCGCCCGGCGCTGGTCGGAGTTCGCCATGGCCAACCAGGAGCGGGCCTTGGGCACGCGGGACGCCTTGCTGGAGATCAGCCTCGCCATCGACGGCCTCGCGGATCACTTCAACTTCATCAATGCCCGCCTTCGTGAGTACGACGACGCGCTGGTGGCCTATCGCCGGCTTCTGGCCGAGGGCAGCCGCATCCAGGACGAACGCCTGATCACCCGCCAACGCTCCGCGCAGGTCATCCAAGGGTTCCGCACCCGCGACGCCGCCTTCCGCCTGTTCCGCAGCGAGAAGCTGGAGCGGTACAAGTCCCTGTTCGACATGGCCGCGCGCTACTCCCTCCTTGCCGCCAACGCCTACGACTACGAGACCGGCCTGCTTGGGACGAAGCAGGGCAAGGACTTCAAGAAGCGCATCATCGACTCCCGCGCCCTCGGCGTCGTCCGCAACGGCGAGCCCAT
>CAIYFP010000295.1 GCA_903925515.1 uncultured Verrucomicrobiota bacterium | reverse complement strand
TCCGTGTCAGCCCGGAACTGTTCCTCTGAGGAAGACCGGTCAGGAATGAGCGAACTCCGTCTCTAGCTCCTCCGGATCCAATTCCGCCACGGGCACCCCGTGGTGTCCGGCTTCCAACAGGAAGCCTGGCCGGCTCAGCCGGGACGACTCCGTTGGGGAGGGAAGTGATGGCGAAGCAGATCGAGCCAACTCGACCGACCCGACTGAATCGTTCCGGTTTAGCTGCAGTGAAAGCAGGGCTGATCATCGGGCTTGCCTCGCGATTTCTACTGTTCGTCGTCGCTGGCTTGGGATGTCCTGCGCCTCGGTTACGAACCCTTTTGCGCATAAAGGAACCTCTGGAACCCGGCGAACACCTTGCCGATTTCCTCTGGCTTGCCGAGGTCGGCCACGGCGTCCGCGATGGAGTCGTGGTACTTGAGGCGGAGCAGCGGGGTCAGCTTCCGTTGGTCGAGTTCCTCGACACCGACGTCCACGTAATGCGACAGCACGAAGTCCAGGAAGGCCTGCTGCTTGGCGTTGAAGTGGGAGTTGATGTACACGCGCGCCGAGGCGGCCCGGTCGGCCCGTGTCACCGGGGCTGACGAGTAGGCCACGTGCGCCAGCACGTCGAAGAGGTCGCTGTTCTCGGCATCGATGATCCTCTGCATTTCGGCGAGTTGGTCGTGTCCGAAGCCCTTCTCCGCCAATCCTTGCAGAAGCCGCGTCCGGGTGTCCGGCGCGCTCCACAGCCTCCGGAGTTCATCCTCGCTCTGGAAGAAATCGGGCAGTCGCCCGAAGAGCAGCTCCAGGAACTGCTGCGCGGACATCGGCGAGCCGTCGGGATGCCAAAAGGTCGTCATCATCATGTGCTGGATGGTGCGTTCCTTGCCGTCCGCCAGCTTCACCCTCGCCTTCCGGCGCTTCCGACACTCGCAGGAGACACGCCCGCATTCGGGACATGGTTCCTCAGGGCATTCGCAGGGTGCCTTGCCGCAGGCCTCGCATGGCTTGGGCGGTGTTGGTGCGCAGACGCAAGGTCGTTGCCCGCATTGGGGGCAGGGCTCCTCCTCCTGCGGCGGGCCGTCCCATTCCGGGTCCTGGAAATTCAGGTGCGCCTTCACGAAGTCATGGATCGTGAAGTAGTCCTTGCCCTCGAAGAGACGGGTCCCGCGGCCGATGATCTGCTTGAACTCGATCATCGAGTTCACCGGGCGCATGAGGACGATGTTCCGCACGTTGCGGGCATCCACGCCCGTCGAGAGCTTCTGCGAGGTCGTCAGGATGGTCGGGATGGATTTTTCGTTGTCCTGGAAGTCCCGCAGGTGTTGCTCGCCGAGCCCCCCGTCGTCCGCCGTGACGCGATGGCAGTAGTTGGGATCCTTGCTCGCCTTGAGCTGGTTCACGAGGTCGCGGACCACCAGCGGATGCGCCTGGTTCGCGCAGAACACCAGCGTCTTCTCGGCCGGGTTGATTTGCGACAGGAAGATCTCGACCCGCTTCTTCTCCCGCTCCCGGATCTCGATGACCCGGTTGAAGTCCGGCTCGTCGTACAGCTTGTCCGACTCGATCTCGCCGTCCTCCACCGAGTCGTCCGGCGTGTAGCGGTAGGTATCCAGGGTGGTCTGGATCTGCTTCACCCGGAACGGCGTCAGGTATCCATCGTTGATGCCGTCCTTCAGCGAGTACACGAACACCGGTTCCCCGAAGTAGGCGTAGGTGTCCACGTTGTCCCTCCGCTTCGGCGTCGCCGTGAGGCCGAGCTGCACGGCTGGCTTGAAATAGTTCAGGATGTCCCGCCACGTGCTCTCGTCGTTCGCACCGCCCCGGTGGCACTCGTCGATGATGATGATCTGTAACCGTCCGGCCGACCCGTCGTGCGTGGGGGCGGGGTGTTCGGGCAGGATGGGCGGGTGAAGTCCAAGAACCCCAGAAGCACATCTGGGATCTGACGCCCCGAGGGTGGCGAGACGCCCGGGCCTAGGCCGCCGGGGCTGCGGTCCCGCCGGACGGTTCCGCTGGAACGGGATGGGCCGGCTCGCGAAGCGGACGGTTCGGCCGGGACCCCTTCAGTCGCTGGAGGGAGTCAGCAACGTGTCGTACTTCCCATGGCTCGTCCTTGCGAACCGCGAAGCGCCGAACAGCGCCAACGACATCAATATAGCTGGGTCCCAAGCCGCCCGCTCGTCCGGGCTTCTCCCAGCCCGCGACGCGACGAACTTTCCCCGCAGCTCCGACAGCAAACGACGTCCCTGCTTGCTGAGCCGCGTTAGGGTTGCACCGCGAATGACAAGAAGAGCGAACGACCCTATTAGCCAAACGACGAGCAGGGGTATCGGGTCGGAAAGGATCGCGGCCCCGGACGACCCACGGGCCATCCATGGAACGGCGACGACGAGCAAGAGGGCTATCGCGCACAAGGTGACTTGCCATGCCCGCTTTGTCGCGGAAGTCGGGTTGAAGCAGCCAAGCTCCAGCCACCGATCGTGATGCTTCATGCACTCGCTTGCGACGCGCCGATACAGGTCACTACGTCGTCCCACGACGAGCAGTGCGGTCGCTTCCACTCCCGGGCCCATGGACTCAAGAATGGCGCGTAACAGCACGCCAAGGCCTTCGGGGCTGGGTGCCATGGGAGCGCGCTGCACCCGGGTGCCCTTCGCCTCAAGCAAGCCCCGCTCGACCAACTCCACCATGGCTACCTGCAGCACGCCCGGGACGGCGCCACTCAGGTAGGCGACTTCGTACGGGTCGGGCTCGGCGGGAACAGGGATCGGCGGCAGCCGCCCGGTGGTGTCCAGCCGCCGCAGGAGAATCCACAACGCCACGCCCGCCACCACGAAGAGCGAGACGTAAAGCACCATGAAGTCGGGGCCGGACAGATTGGCCAGCCGTGTCGCGTTCTGGGATGGGAAGTTCATGGGGAAACGGTTTGAAACAGGTGTTCCAGAACACCTCGCGAAGGAAGCGTCGCATGGGCGTCGCTAGTCCGGCGTTACAGTGCTGCCCCGGGCGAATATCCCGTCCGGGTGCCAAGCGAGCCATGCACCCATGGCGACCCGTTGGCACGATGACATCCAGCAAACCCGGACTGTCCATGCGACAAACGCTATTGGCACGGTTCCATGGCCATCGAGGACCATCCCGGTTCCGGTTGCAGCAGGCAGGCCAAGCGCCTTGTCCCCCGCTGCAAAAGGACCGGAGCAACGATGCCGTCTTCACCGTGGCGAAGCGCGAGGGGCCTACCGCTTCGCCGGCCCGACGAGGTGCTTGCCGAGGAACTGCACCGTGGAGAGGAACTGGAAGTCCACGTTGCGCTTCTTCGCGAAGCCATGGCCCTCGTCCTTGGCCAGCAGGTACCAGCATTCGCCACCAGCATCGCGCATCGCCTTCACGATCTGCTCGGCTTCGCCCGCCGGGACGCGCGGGTCGTTCAATCCTTGCACCACCATCAACGGCACCCGGATGTCCCGCACCCGCGTCAACGGCGAGATGCGCCCCAGCAACTCCCGCATCGCCGGGTCCCGCTCGTCGCCGTACTCCGCCCGGCGCAGGTCCTTGCGGTAATCCTGCGTCCGCTCAAGGAAGGTCACGAAGCTCGAGATGCCCACGATGTCCACGCCACAGCGCAATCGCGGCGAGTAGTGCACAAGGCTCGCCAACGTCATGTACCCGCCGTAGCTCCCGCCCGTCACCGCCACACGGCCCGCATCCAGCCCCTTGTCCGTGCCGATCCAGTCAAGGAACGACCCGATGTCCTTCACCGAGTTCTCCCGCAACGCCCCGTTGTCCAGCAGCAGGAACGTCTTCCCGTACCCCGCCGAGCCCCGGACGTTCGGGTACAACAACGCCACACCCATCTCCTCAAGCCAGTAGTTGTTCCGCCCAAGGAACACCGGTCGCGACTGCGACTCCGGCCCGCCATGGATCACCACCAGCACCGGGCGCGGCCCCGGGAAACGCCGAGCGTCCGGCCGATACAGGAACCCGCTCACGCTCGTCCCGTCGAAGCCCCGCACCCGGATCGTCTCCGGCTCCGCGAAGCGCCCCGTGTCCATGCCCCCCGCCTCGCTCTCCGTCCATCGCGTGACCGCGCCCGTGCGGACATCCCATGAATGCGCGTCGGCCGGCGATCGCGCATGCGACAACGTGAACCCCAGCTCGCGCCCCGACGCATGCCACTCCATCCCCGTCACAACCCCCTTCGGCAGCGACGCGCGGCGCTTCTCCTTGCCGGTCCGCGCATCCACCAGCCGCAGCACGCTCACGCCGTCCTCGTTAGACGCCACCGCGAGCCACTTGCCGTCCGGCGACGCCTCCAGCGCCTCCACGTCCCATGGCAGGTCCCGGAGCCATGCCTCGCGCTTGCCCGTCCCGATGTCGATCACCGTCAGCCTCCGGAACTCCCCGCCCTCGTCCGACGTGCAGAACACGCGGCGTCCGTCCGCCGAGAACCGTGCGTCCGCATGGCTGACTTTACCCTCGCGCGGCGTCAGCAACCGCGCCGCGCCCGAAGCGGCGTCCAGCACGTGGATCCATGACTCGTTGATCGACACATACTCCAGCACCAGCAGGCTCCGGCCGTCCGGCGACCCATCCATCACCTGCCAACCGCCGCCCTTCCGTTCCCACGCCATCCGCGCCGAACCCGGCTTGTCGGGGTCCATCACCCAGATGTCCGTGTCCTTGCCGTTTCGCTGCGTCGAGGCCCACGCCACCTCCTTGCCCGCGCGCGACCATGTCGCCCCCGTGTTCCGGCTTTTCCCGTCCGTCAGGCGCGTCGTCCGGCCCGTCGCCACGTCCCGCAGGTACAACTGGAAGAACTCGCCCCCGCCCGAATCTTGGCTCAACAACACCGCGTCGCCCGTCACCGGACGGTACCTCGCCGACGCCACGGGCTCCGGCGAGAACGTCCATTGCCGACGCGCGCCCCCCGGCTTCTCCACCGAGTGAACCTGCATGCTGTCGGCAAACCGGGTGAGGATGAGCATCTCGCGCCGGGACGGATGCCAGCCCTGGAAGCTTGCAGCCCGGGACTCAAGGTACGGCGCGATCCGTTCCCGGAGCCCGGCAGGCGCCGACGGGATGCCGTCCGCGACCAACATGGACGGCTCCGACTGCGACCTTGCGATGGCGGGGATCAAGGCGAGCAGGAGGGCCCCGGCCAACCGCGCCATGTCCCATGTTCCGCGCGCTCCGTTCAACGATGGCATCCCGGACGGTGTCCCCGGACCGCCCCGGCGGCAACGCGCGAGTCGGGAACCGCGCGCCGAAAGGCGGCTGATGCGGGGACAAGGTCCCTTTCGCGGGGCTGGCATGAACAGGGCCCGCCATGGCACGATCCGCGCATGTTCGATTTCCTCGCCGAATCCCCCTCGGACCGGGCGCGCCTGTGTGGCGCGGGCGCGTCGCGCCGGGAGTTCCTGCAAGTGGGCGCGCTGGCGGCGGCGGGGCTCTCGTTGCCGCAGCTCCTGCGGGCGCGGGCGGAGGGAAGGGTGCGGCCGGGGCATGACCGGCGATCGTGCATCATGATCTTCAACCTCGGCGGCCCGAGCCACATCGACCTGTGGGACATGAAGCCCGACGCCCCCTCGGAGGTGCGCGGGCCGTTCAAGCCGGTCCGCACGAGGTCGGACGCCTTCGAGATCTCCGAGTTGCTGCCGGGGCACGCGCGGATCGCGGACCAGTTCTCGCTGGTGCGCTCGTGCCATCACGACGGCGCGGCGGTGCATGACGCGGGCTGGCAAATCATGCAGACGGGGCGCCGCTTCGCGGGCGGCATCCAGACGCCGCACGCGGGCGCGGTGGCGTCGCACTTGATGGGCCGCAGGACGGACCTCCCGCCGTTTGTGGTGTTGCCTCAGTTGATGGGGCGCGGGGGCGGGAACCTGCCGAACGGCCAAGCGGGCGGGTTCCTTGGCAAGGCGCATGATCCCTTCGCGCTGATGGCCGATCCCTCGCAGAAGAACTTCCGCGTGCCCGATCTTTTGCCGCCGGACCAGATCGGCGCGGCCCGGCTCGAGCGCCGCCGCCGGATGCGCGAGATCGTGGACGGCGCGGTGTCCGCATTCGAGGCCAGCGAGGACGCCCGGCTCATGGACGAGAACTTCCATGCCGCGTTCCGGATGATGACCAGCGAGCAGGCGCGCGCGGCGTTCGACCTTTCCCGGGAGCCGGAGAAGGTTCGGGAGCGGTACGGGATGAACCGGTTCGGGCAATGTTGCCTGCTGGCGCGGAGGCTGGTGGAGGCGGGGGTGCGGTTCGTGACCATCAACACGTTCCTGACCGTGTTCGACGAGATCACATGGGACATCCACGGGTCGAAGCCGTTCACCTCGATCGCCGGGATGAAGGACATCGTGTGCCCCATGTATGACCGGGCCTACACGGCCTTGGTCGAGGACCTGTCGGAGCGCGGCCTGCTCGGGGACACCTTGGTGGCCAACCTCGCGGAGTTTGGCAGGACGCCGAAGGTCAACCCGGCCGGGGGACGCGACCACTGGCCACAATGTTTCTCGGTGTACTTCGCGGGCGGCGGGGTGAAGGGCGGGCGTGTCGTGGGCAAGAGCGATCCCATCGGCGGCTATCCGGCCGAGCGCCCGGTGAAGCCCGGGGACGTGGTGGCCACGATCTTCCATAGCCTTGGGCTGGACCCGTCCGGGCACCTGCCGGGGCCGGGCGGACGACCGTTCCCCCTGACCGACCTTGGCACCGAGCCGATCCGGGAGTTGTTCGCATGAAGGCATGGAAGGGCATCATGGGCGGGCGGGTTGGCCAGTGGGCCATCAGGTTTGGGATGGCGGGCTCCATGGGCATCGCGCTGGTCCATGGCGCGCCGCCGGACCCGTCCTTCCGCAACGACGTGCTCCCGATCCTGTCCAAGGCGGGCTGCAACGGCGGCGGATGCCACGGCGCGTTGGCGGGCAAGGGCGGGTTCCGGTTGTCGTTGTTTGCCTACAACCCCGAGGCCGACCACCTCGCGATCACGCGCGAGGCGCAGGGCCGGCGCGTGGAGGTTTCGGAGCCGGGCCTGAGCCTGTTGCTGACGAAGCCCACCGGCGCCGTCCCGCACAAGGGCGGCCGCCGGATCGAGCCGGGCTCGGAGGATTACCGGACGCTGGCGCGCTGGATCGCGGCGGGGGCGCCCG
The DNA here is from genome assembly GCA_903925515.1 of uncultured Verrucomicrobiota bacterium. Taxonomy (GTDB): domain Bacteria; phylum Verrucomicrobiota; class Verrucomicrobiia; order Limisphaerales; family UBA9464; genus UBA6176. The sequence goes on along the minus strand of CAIYFP010000295.1, from coordinate 5,187 downwards.
GCCCGCGCGAGGACGACCCGCGGGTGACGCGGCTCATCGTGGAACCGGCGGAGCGCGAGGCCGCGCCCGGCGGCAAGGTGGACCTGCGTGTCACGGCCGAGTACAGCAACGGGCGTCGCCGGGACGTCACGCGCTGGGCGCGGTTCACCTCCACCGACGAGACCGTGGCGTCCGTCGATGGCGCCGGGACCGTGACGGTGCTGGGGCCGGGCCTTGGGGCCGTCACGGCATGGTACGCGTCGCAGATCGTGGTGGCGCGCGTCGTCGCGCCCCATCCGCACGCGGTCGAGGACACGGCATGGGCCGCGCTCGCCGGGACGAACCGCATCGACCAGCTCGTCCTCGCCCAGTTGCGCCGGTTGCGCCTCCAGCCGTCGCCCCGGGCGGACGACGCCACGTTGCTGCGCCGGATGACGCTGGACACGACCGGCCGCCTGCCGACCCCCGAGGAGGTGCGGGAGTTCGGGTCAGATCCGGATCCGAGCAAGGTGGGCCGTTGGGTGGACAAGCTGATGGCACGGCCGGAGTTCGTGGATGCATGGACCTATCGCTGGTCGGACCTGCTTCTCGTGAGCGGCGCGAAGCTGCGCCCGGCGGCGTTGAAGGCCTACCACGGCTGGATTCGGTCCCGGGTGGAGTCCAACACCCCATGGGACCGCATGGTGCGGGAACTGGTCACGTCGCGGGGATCCTCGCACGAGGACGGCGCATCGAACTTCTACGCGATCCACCAGGACCCGGAGTCGATGGCCGAGAACGTGAGCCAGGCGTTCCTGTCGTTGTCGATCAACTGCGCCCGTTGCCACAACCACCCGCTCGAGAAGTGGACCAACGACCAGTACTACCGCTTCGCGAACCTGTTCGCCCGGGTCCGGGCCAAGGGCTGGGGCGGCGACGCCCGGAACGGCGACGGCAAGCGCACGGTGTACGTCGAGGCGCGCGGGGACCTGATCCAGCCGCGCACGGGCAAGCCGCAGCCCCCCGCGCCGTTGGACGGGAAGGCCCTGGACCCGGCCGACCCCAGGGACCGCCGCGAGGCGTTGGCGGCATGGCTGACCTCGCCGGGCAACCCGTACTTCGCGCGGGCCATCGCAAACCGGGTCTGGGCAGCGTACATGGGCGTGGGCTTGGTCGAGCCGGTGGACGACCTGCGGGCGTCGAACCCGGCCTCGAACGAGCCGTTGCTGGCGGCCTTGGCGGACTTCGTGGTGGCGAACGGCTTCGACCTGCGGGCGTTGATGCGATGGATCCTCACCAGCGAGACCTACGCGCGCTCGGGCGAGCCGCTGGACCTCAACCGGGACGACCGCCGCCATTACTCGCGACACTTCGCACGGCGCCTCCCGGCGGAGGTCCTGAGCGACGCCATCACGGACGTGACCGGCGTGCCGGACCGCTACACCGAGCTCGCGTTGTCGGACGGGTCGAGCGAGGCGACGACGCAGTTCACGAACGTGACGCGTTCGCTGCAACTGAGCGACTCGTCGGTGAGGTCCTATTTCCTGCGCACGTTCGGGCGGAACCAGCGGGAAATCACCTGCGAGTGCGAACGGTCGAACCAGCCCAGCCTCGTCCAGGTGCTGCACCTCTCGAACGGGAACACCGTGAACGGGAAGCTGGCGTCCACGGAGGGATGGCTGGCACGCCGGTTGGCGGAGGAGAAGGATGACGGGCGCCTCGTGGAGGAGGCCTACCTGCGATGCCTTGCGCGTCCGCCGAGGGCTGCGGAGAGGGCCGCGTTGGCGGCGCAGTTCGCGGCGGCGGGGCCGGAGGGTCGGCGCGAGGTGGCGGAGGACCTGTTCTGGTCGTTGCTCACGAGCCGCGAGTTCCTGTTCCAGCATTGAGACTTCAGGGGAGACCCATCATGCAACCGATGAAATGGATCTGCGCCGGGATCGCGATGGCCATGGCCGACGGCGCGGCGGGCGCGGCCGGCGCGGCCGGCGCGGTGGACTACGCGCGCGACGTGGCACCCATCCTTCGCACGCGCTGCGCCGCATGCCACAACGACGCCGACCGCGAGGGCGACTTCTCCGTGGAGACGTTCGCCGCCCTGAGGAAGGGCGGGGACAAGGGGGAGACGATCCGTCCCGGCGACGCGTCGGGATCGCTGTTGGTCCGGTTGGTCGAGGGCACCGCCAAGCCCTCGATGCCGCCCAAGGAGGAGCCGCGGGTGCCTGCGGACGAGGTGGAGGTGCTCAGGCGCTGGATCACGGAGGGAGCACCGGGGCCGGCCCGTGACGTCTCGTTGTTCAGCGAGCTCGCCGTGCCGGACGTGGCGGCCAGAAAGGGGGTTCGCTCGCCATGGACGGCGATGGCGTCGTTGCCGGACGGCAAGGGCTTGCTGCTGGGCAGGACCGGCGCGCTGGAAGTCAAGGCCAAGGGCTCCCGAAGGTCCCGCGTCGTCGTGGATGGATTGCCCGGCAAGATCCCCTCCGTGCACGTGACGCCGGATGGATTGCGCTGGGTCGTGGCGCTGGGCTTGCCCGGGTTGAATGGCGGCGCCCGCGTGATCGAGGCCTCCACGGGTCGGGTCGAGCTTCAGGTCACGGGCCACCGCGACGTCGTGCAAGATGCCGAGCTTTCGCCGGACGGCCGATGGCTCGCGACCGGCGGCTACGACCGCAAGGTGATCCTGTGGCGAATGGCTGACGGCGGGATCGTTTGGTCCAACTCAGTTCACAACGGGGCGGTGATGGACCTTGCCTTCGACCCGGCGGGGAGGGTGCTGGCGACGGCTTCGGCGGACCAGACGGTGAAGCTTTGGCGAGTCTCGGACGGGGCGCGGCTGGACACCCTGAACCAACCCCAGGGCGAGGTGAACGCGGTGGCGTTCCTGCCGGATGGCTCGGAGGTGCTGGCGGCGGGGGCGGACAAGCGGATCTACCGGTGGAAGCTCGTGACGCGCGACGCGCCCGGCTTGAACCCCATGGCGGGCTCAAGGTTCGCCCATGAGGCGGCCGTGGTCCGGATGGAGGTGTCGCCCGATGGTCGATGGCTGGAGACCGCTGCCGCGGACGAGACCGTGAAGCGATGGTCGTTGCCGGGCCTTGAGCCTGCCGGGAACGCAAAGGCCAGCGAGGGACCCGCTCCCGCGTTGGCGGGGAACGGCAAAGCAGAACGATCCGGCCGATCGGTCGGATCGGACGGATCCGGCCGATTGACACGCGTGGAGGAACTGGAGCCGAACGACACCGCGCGGCAGGCGCGGCGGGTGGAGTGGCCGTGCGTGGTCCGGGGTCGCGTGGGCAGGAAGGGCGACGTGGACGCATGGCGGGTTCGGATGCGGCGCGGGGAGTGGTTGGCCGTGGACGTGAACGCGGCGCGATCGGGCTCGCGGCTGGACTCGCGGGTGGAGGTCTTGGACGGCGCCGGGCGGCCGGTCGAGCAGGTGACGTTGCAGGCGGTTCTGGACTCATGGTTCACGTTCCGGGGGAAGGACTCGGACACGATCGACGACTTCCGCCTGCACAACTGGACGCAGATGGAGCTGGACGAGCTGCTTTACGCGAACGGGGAGGTGGTGCGCCTGTGGTTGTACCCGCGCGGGCCGGACTCGGGCTTCAAGGTTTACCCGGGGGAAGGGCGGCGTCAGACGGTTTACCAGACCACGCCGGTGACCCATGCGCTGAACCAGCCGGCGTACGTGGTCCGGCCGTTGCCCCCGGGGAGCGTTCCCTTGCCAAACGGCCTCCCCGTGTTCCGGGTCCACTACGAGAACGACGACGACCCCTCGCGCCAGCATGGGACGGACTCGTTCCTGACGTTCGTCGCGCCCATGGACGGCGAGTACGTGGTGCGCATCACGGACGCCCGCGGGTTCGGCGGTGCGGAAGGCTTTGGCTACGTGATGACGCTGCGGGAGCCGCGCCCGGACTTCGAGGTGAAGGTGGAGGGGCTTGACCCCGTGGTAAGCCCGGGCAGCGGCCGCGACGTGCGGTTCGTGGCGACGCGACGCGAGGGTTTTGAGGGGCCGATCCGGGTGGACGTGGAGGGATTGCCCGCCGGGTTTGGGATGACGACGCCCGTGGAGATCGAGGCCGGGCAGGTTCGAGCCAGCGCGGTCTTGTGGGCGGAGAAGGACGCGCGGACGCCCGGGACGAACGAGACGGGGCGCGTGCGCCTCGTGGCGCGGGGCGAGGCCGGGGGCCGTGCGTTGACGCACGAGCTGGGCGGACTCGGCAAGCTGAGCGTGGGCCCGCCCGCCAAGGTCACGGTGGAGATCGTCGGATTGGAGCGCGAGGCTGGCGTGGGCAACGGCGGCGGCCCGCTGGAGCTTGCGATCCGTCCCGGCCAGACGGTTCAGGCGAGGGTGCGGGCGGTTCGGCACGCCTTCGAGGGGCGCATCGAGCTGGGCGGGGACGACGCAGGGAGAAACCTCCCGCACGGCGTGTACGTGGACAACATCGGCCTGAACGGGCTGTTGATCGTGGAGGGCCAGACCGAGCGGGAGTTCTTCGTGACGGCGGCAAGGAAGGCGCGTCCGCAGGAGCGGTGGTTCCACCTGCGCGCGAACGCGGACGGGGGCCAATGCTCGCGCCCGGTCCGGCTCAGGGTGCTCGGGACGATGGAGTCGGCGGGGCGTTGATCGCCAAGACAATGGGGTCACATCTAAAGCTTTGACATTCGCTTTCTGCGCCGCTGCTCCGAAACATTCGGGGAGCCCTGGAAGGCGGCCGGAAACCCACGCCGACCTTCACCCTTGCGCGGGATGTTTTGCCCGCAATTGCCCCGGTTGCTGGCAGGGTTCCCTCATTGGGGCTTGGGTACGGCCGAGACTGCGATGTTCGCGTCTTGGCGGCATGGCGCGAGGGATTCCCGGCTTCCTCACCCGCGGGATCGCCGAACGAGACGCTGGTTTTTTTGATCATACGAAAACACGAGGACACGAAGAGATCCTGCCGGGTCCACTGCGCGGGCCGATAACCGGGCACTCAAAAGCTGTTTGCGCGGGGATCAGGGTCCCCCCCCAAATCCGCGCGCAAGGAGGAGGGAGGCTCGCGATCCACAAGCGGGCGACTTGCGGCAGGCGGCGTGCCAACACGCGATGGTGGCGGATGGGCGACCGCGGCATGGGCGAGGGTGGCCACATCCCAAGTGATCTCGGCGTCCGTCTGCCATGAAGCCGGAGGCTTCCCAGCGTGTAGCCGGTGGTCGAGGAGCGAAGCGACGACACCACCGGGGACC
>CAIYFP010000294.1 GCA_903925515.1 uncultured Verrucomicrobiota bacterium | reverse complement strand
GCCGCGTGCCCCATAAGCGTTAACCTTGTTCTGCTTCATCCCCGCATCAGGGGAACCGAGCACCATGGACGGCCCGCGAAAACCCGGGTCCACGGACACGATCCGCGGCCACGAGAGGACTCTCTTTTTCGTGTATTTCGTGTGTTTCGTGGTTCGAACCCTTGGCTGCCCTCAAGCACCTCTCATGGCTTCCCTTCGCCTACCCGAGGCAGCACGCGACCACCTCGCCCCCGCATGTAACCGGTCCACATCTCAGCGTTTGTGGAACCACGAAATACACGAAATACACGAAAACCCGGGCCCACAAGCCCAAGGCAAGGGATGCCGCATCGGGCGTTTCGTGTGCGGACGTTCCAAGGTTAACGCTTATGGGGCACCCGGCCTACAAACCGGGCCGGCCCATTCCTGACCTCACCTGCGGGGTGAGGTCTCGGATGGATCCCACGAAGCCTCGTTGCCTTGATGCGACGCCCTCTCCTTGCCTTGGAGCCCTCCTCGACCGCCGTCTAGGGGTTCAACACTCCGTCGGCGCAGCGTGGGGCGAGAGCCGGGCACTCAAAAAATCCTTACGCGGGGATCAGGGGCCAGCTTGAGTCCTTGCCCCGAGTGCCAGCAAGGTCCCCGCATGGAGCATGCAAGGGATGGATTTCCATGGGCAGCCAACCGCTGTCCCGCTCGGTTGACCATGGCCGCCATGGCCATCGCCACCACGATCCTCGCCATGGCCCATGCGGCTGAACCCTCCACCGCCCCGCCCACCAACTCGCCGCCCAAGGACGTGCCATGGGACGTGTCCAAGCCCCAACGCCATGTCACCGCCAAATCTGTTCCGATCGACGTGTCCGAGGGCACATGGATGAACGTGGATGTCTCGCCGGATGGCCGAAGCCTCGCCTTTGACCTGCTCGGCGACATCTACGTCGTTCCCATCGACGGCGGCGACGCCAGCGCCGTCACCTCCGGCCTCGCATGGGACATGCAGCCCCGCTTCAGCCCCGACGGCCAATGGATCGCCTTCACCAGCGACCGCGGCGGCGGTGACAACATCTGGGTCATCAAGGCCTCGGCACGCGACGGCATGCTCGCGCGAGAAACGGGCCTTAGGCAGGTCAGCGCCGAGGGTTTCCGGCTCGTCAACTCCCCGGCATGGACGCCCGACGGACGGCACATCGCCGCACGAAAGCACTTCAGCTCCCGGCGTTCGCTGGGTGCCGGCGAGATCTGGCTCTACGACGCCGCAGGCGCCGACGCAGGCCTTGCCGAAGGCGTGCAGGTCACGACCCGGCCGACCGACCAGAAGGACGTCGGGGAGCCCGCGTTTTCCCCCGATGGCCGCTACCTGTATTACTCATGGGACGCAACGCCGGGCGGCGCCTTCGAATACAACAAGGACAGCAACGGCCAGATCTATGTCGTGTCACGGCTGGATCGTACGCGGGGCGAGACGGAAACATGGCTCTCCGGCCCGGGCGGCGCGGTTCGCCCCACGCCCTCCCCGGACGGCAAGTCCGTGGCCTTCGTCCGGCGAGACCGCTTCGAGACCTGCCTTTATGTTCAGGACGTCGGCTCGGGCGCGGTTCGCAAAGTCCACGGCGGCCTCGAACGCGACATGCAGGAAGCATGGGCGATCCATGGCGTGTATCCCACGATGGCCTGGACGCCTGACTCGCGTGACATCGTCCTCTACGCCCGCGGCGGGCTGCATCGCGTCGAGGTCGCCACGGGCGCGCGAAAGCCCATCCCGTTCCGCGTCCGGAGCACCCGCGAAATCATGCCCGCCGTGCGCTTCCCCGTGGAGGTTGCCCCCGCTGAGTTCGACGTCCGCATGCTCCGGGGGGTCGCGGTTTCCCCATCGGGCAACGCCGTGGTGTACTCGGCCCTCGGCAAGCTCTACGTCCGCCCCCTCCCCGAGGGCACCCCGCGACGCCTCACCACGGATGCGCGACGCTTCGAGTTCATGCCCTCGTGGTCGCGCGACGGTCGGTCCATCGTGTACGTCTCATGGGACGACGAGGAGCTTTCCACCGTCCGAATCGTGGGCTCCACCGGCGGCGAGGGCCGCGCCGTCACCACTCGCCCGGGCTACTACGCCGATCCCGTCCTCTCCCCGGACGGCGCCACGGTCGTCTATGGGCGCACCAGCGGCGGGAACCTGCTCTCCACCATCCATTCCTCCGAACCCGGGGTGTACAAGGTCCCGGCCGCCGGCGGTCCGGGCACCCGCATCACACGCAAGGGAACCCGCCCGCACTTCGGCAAGGACAGCGATCGCGTCTTCCTCGTCCACAGCGAGCCAGACAAGGAAAGCGAAAACGCCCGGCTGTTCAGCATCTCGCTTGAGGGCACGGAGGAACGCGTGCACGCCGGCAGCGCCCATGCCACCGAGTTGCTGGTGTCGCCCCATGGCGATTGGCTCGCATGGGCGGAGCGCTTTCACGTGTACATGACGCCATTCCTCATGACGGGCCGGATGCTCGACGTCGGCCCGAAGTCCGGCGCGATCCCCGTCCACAAGGTCACCGGCGAGGCGGGCTCAAACCTCTCATGGTCGGGCGACTCACGTGCGTTGCATTGGTCGCTTGGCCCGGGCTTGTTCACCCAGGAGGTCGCCCCCGTGCTCGACGCATCCCGGCGAAAGGCGGACGCAAGGCAGCGGGAACGCCTCGCCAAGGCAGACGGCGCCCACGCGCCTCCCGCCGATGCACAGGACACCCCCAAGGCGACGCGAACGAGCATCGGGTTCAAGGCCCTTGCAGACGTGCCGGGCGGCATGCTCGCCATGGTCGGCGGACGCGTAATCACCCTGCGTGGCGACGAGGTCATCGACGACGCCGTCGTGCTGGTCCGGGGCAACAGGATCGCGGCCGTGGGCCCGACGGGCACCCTCCCCATCCCCTCCGAAGCCCGGGTGATCGATTGCAAGGGGAAGACGCTCATCCCTGGCTTCATCGACGTCCATGCCCATGGCGCGCAAGCCGACGGTGACATCACGCCCCAGCAAAACTGGGCCCGTCATGCGGACCTGGCCTTCGGCGTGACCACCGTCCATGACCCGTCGAATGCCACCGAGGCGGTCTTTGCCGCGTCCGAGATGCAACGGGCTGGCGTCCTGGTGCAACCGAGGACCTTTTCGACGGGCACCATCCTCTACGGCGCAGCCGGGACCTACAAGGCGCAGATCGACAGCGTCGAGGACGCCCTCTTCCACCTCGGCCGAATGAAGGCCGTCGGTGCATTCAGCGTGAAGTCCTACAACCAGCCCCGTCGCGACCAACGTCAGCAGGTCATCGAGGCCGCCCGTCGGCTCGGCATGATGGTCGTCCCCGAGGGCGGCTCGTTGTTGCAGCACAACCTCACCATGGTTGCCGACGGCCACACCGGCGTGGAGCACTCGGTCCCGGTGGAACGCATTTACTCGGATGTCCGCCAGTTCTGGGGCGCAAGCGCCACCGGCTACACCCCCACGCTCATCGTGGGATACGGCGGCCTCGACGGGGAACGCTACTGGTACCAACACATGGACGTCTGGAGGCACGAGAAGTTGCTCCGGTTCACGCCGCGCTGGCTGGTGGATCCGCGCTCGCGCAGGAGGCCCATGGCCAGCGACGAGGACTACAACGTCCTTCGCAGCGCCGGGATTGGGAAGGCCCTCCTGGATTCCGGGGTCACCGTGCACCTCGGCGCACATGGGCAACTGGCCGGGCTCGGAGCTCACTGGGAGCTTTGGTCCCTCGCTCAGGGCGGCATGAAGCCCATCGAGGCCCTGCGCTGCGCCACGCTGCTCGGCGCACGTTACCTCGGGCTGGACCGCGACATCGGCTCCATCGAGCCCGGCAAGCTCGCGGACATCCTCGTCCTCGCACGCGACCCCCTCGCGGACATCCGCAACTCGGACTCGGTCGAACGTACCCTTCTCAATGGGCGCCTGTACGACGCCATGACCCTGGACGAGCTGGCCCCGGACGGGCTGCGCAAGCGAAAGCCCTACGCCTTTGAACGTTGGACGGGCTCCACGGGCCTCGTGCGGGCGGCCGCAGGTTGCTCGGGATGCGGGCGGCCGGGCGATGACAGCGCCGGCGACGCCCTGCCGTTGCCCCGGGCGTACCGGTAGGGCATGCAGGTGCACCAAGCATTCCTTCGCTTGCGGCACCGGCCATGCCCGCCGATTCAGGCTTGCCGCCGACGCATCTCCCACCGCCAAATCAGCGCGTTCCATGCAAGCTCAAGACATGACGCGTCGCCGTTTCCTCGCCGCCGGTTCCATCGCCACGGCAGCATTCGCCACCGGTTGTGCATCCGCTCCCGCCGCAGTGGGCACGGGTGCCAGCTTCAAGGGTCCGGTTGGCCTCCAGCTTTACAGCCTGCGGGCGCTGTTCCCCCGCGATGTTCCCGGGACCGTCCAGAAGGTCGCCGGCTATGGCATCAAGGAGGTTGAGCTCGCCGGCACCTACAACTTCAAGCCGGAGGCCTTCCGGGACATGCTGGTCAAGGCCGGCCTGGATCCCGTCAGCCAGCACGTCGGCTTCGACCGTCTCGAAAAGGAGCCCGCCAAGGTCGCCATGGAGGCCAAGGCCCTCGGCCTCCGCTACACCGGATGCGCCGCCATCCCGCACAAGGGCGCGTTCGATGCACCGCAAGCCTCCCGCGCGGCCAAGGTCCTCAACGAGGCGGGAAAGGTGTTCAAGGACCATGGACTCCGATGCTTTTACCACTGCCACGGGTTCGAGTTCCGCCCCGACTCCGGCGGCACCGGCAAGATGGCCATGGACGTGCTCATCCAAGAGACCGACCCGGCCATGGTGGCGTTCCAAATGGACGTCATGTGGGTGCAGTTCCCCGGGCAAGACCCGGCCCAATGGCTCCTCAAGTATCCTAGCCGGTGGCACCTCATGCACCTCAAGGACCTCAAGAAGGGCGTCGCAACCGGGTCCCACTCCGGCGGCACCGACCCCAACAACGACGTCGTCCTTGGCACCGGCCAGATGAACTGGCCTGTCATCCTCGCGGCCGCCAAGAAGTCCGGCGTCCGCCATTACTTCATCGAGGACGAAAGCATGGATGCCGCCGAGCACATCCCGCTCTCGCTCCACTACCTCTCGCAGGTTCGCTTCTAGGCCCTCCCCGGCAGGATGCAGTCGGGGCAGAAATCCTTGCCAACCCGATGCCTCCGCAAGCCATGCCATGGGCGAGGCACGCGTCGGTGCGGTGCCATGGAAAAGCAACGGACGAAGGATCCCCGGAAGCCGATCGCGCCGGCACGACCGATCCCATCGAATCGCCACGGCGAGGGCGATCCCTCGCAACCCCGGGCACGATGTTCCGCGTCCGCGAAAACCAATGGCTCATGAAACCTTGGCGCGTTCCCGCGCCCAGTGCATCAGGTCAAGGTCCCGCGCAAGGTCACCAAAGCGGAACGAGGGGATCCCGCTCTGCTGGCGCCCCAGCATTTCCCCGGGACCTCGCAACTTGAAGTCGGCCTCGGCGATCTTGAAGCCATCGGTTGTCCCCACCATGGCCTCGAGTCGCGCCCGCCCTGCCCCCGTCTCCGTCGTGGCCACAAGGATGCAGTGCGATGCCGCCCCGCCGCGCCCCACCCGCCCTCGCAGCTGGTGAAGCTGCGCCAACCCGAACCGTTCCGCGCTCAGGATGACGATGACCGACGCCTCGGGGACATCCACCCCCACCTCGATCACGGACGTGGCCACCAGAACCGGGGCTTCCCCGCCCCGGAAGGCCTTGATCGCGGCCTCACGTTCCGCGGGCTGCATCCGGCCATGCACCATCCCGCAGCGCCACGGCTCCATGGCCGCCGTAACGCCGGCGAAAAGATCCCGCACGGCCCTCACGTCCTCCTGTTCCGATGCCTCGACCCGGGGACACACGACGTAGGCCCGCCGCCCTGCTGCAATCTCGCCACGGACAAACTCCCACACCTTCGGCAAGGCGGACTCGTCGCGAACGTGCGTGCGGACCGGCACACGCCCCGCGGGCAATCCGTCGAGCACGCTATGGTCAAGGTCACCATAGAGCGTCAGGCCGAGCGTCCGCGGGATCGGCGTCGCGGTCATGACCAGCAAGTGGGGGTGCGCCGTCTTCCTCAGCAAGGCCTCGCGGTGCTCGACCCCAAACTTGTGCTGCTCGTCGATGATCACCAACCCGGGCGTTCCCAACGACACCGAATCCTCGAGCAGCGCATGGGTGCCCACGTGCAAGCAGGGCGACGCGACCTCCCCGCCGACCGCGACGCCTCCCGCGCGCAAGGCAACCCCAAGCCCCAGCGGCCGAAACCACAGCCCGAGAACCTCGAACAACTGCCGCGCAAGAATCTCCGTCGGCGCCATCACCACGACGTCCCTCCCGACTTCCATCGCCATCAATGCCGCACAGGCCGCCACGACGGTCTTGCCCGCGCCAACGTCCCCCTGCAGCAACCGCCGCATCGGCACCGCCCGCCCGAGGTCGGCCCTTAGCTCCCTCAAGACCCGGCTCTGTGCCGGCGTCAGCGAGAACCCAAGCCGACTCAGGAACGGCCGCATCAGGCGGTTGTCCCCGGCGCACGGCGGAGCCTTGAAGCGCAGGGCAAGGAGCTGTCGCCGTCTTCGGATCTCGCGCTGCAACCGGAAAAACTCCTCCGCCGCAAACCTTCGTCGTGCGTGCTCGGCACGGGACATGTCGGCCGGGAAATGCAGGTCGCACAAAGCCTGGCGCCGGCCGGGCCATGCCGTGCCGTCCGGCCCAGGCCCGGGGTCCGCGCCGTCCCATCCATCCTCTTCCACAAGGGGCCCGAAATCCGCAAGGGCGTTCCATGTCAACGTCCGAAGGGCTCGGGGCGTCAACCCCTCGGTCCCGCCGTGGACGGGGACAATCCTGCGAAGATGCACGGTCAGATCATCCTCGCTCTCCATGCGCTCCGTCTCGGGATGGTCCATCTGGCGCGGCCTGAGGCTGTTGGGCTTGCCGAACACCAGCAGGATGTCCCCGGGCCTGAACACCCGCTCCAGCATCGGCATGTTCCACCATCGGCAGTGCAGCCGCCCGGTGCCGTCCTCGAGAATCAACTCGAACACGGACCGCGCCCGTTGCCGGAACCATTTCACGCCGCACGCAACCACCTTCCCGGAAACCGTCGTGGGCCTTCCCAGCTCAAGCCTCGCGATCGTCCCGAGCTGTCGCCGATCTTCCCAACGCCTCGGCAGGGTCCAAAGCAAGTCCCTTACCGTCCTTATCCCAAGCCGTCCCAACAGCACCTCTCGTTCAGGGCCCACTCCCCGGAGACGCCTGACAGGCACGTCCAACCCCGAGTCATGGGCCGATGCCCCATGGCCCCCCGCGCCCGAGGCGAACGTCTCGGATGGATTGCACTCGGATTCTTGCATGAGGAAGCCACCGTCCGAGGCCCATGGCGCGGATCAAGGACGGACGCCGCCCCACGCGGGACGGAACGGGCCCACGTACAGCCCGAACAACCGGTGGTGTTCCTCGATGCAGTAACGGTCCGTCATGCTCGCGATCGCATCGCACACCGCCCGGTGCAGCCCGTCCTCGTGCACGCGCCGCATGGCCAGCGCACCCATTTCCTCGGGCCTTTCCATGTACCGATGGAAGAGCTCCCCCAACATCCGCGTGGCGCGGTTGTTGGGCTCGGCGACCGCCGGGTGGAAGTAAAGGTTCCGGTACAGGTACTTCCTCAACTGCAGGTTCATGCGACGCCTCGCCGGGCTGTACTGCACCAGGGGGTTCCTGAAGGCCCGCACCTCGTCGGCGCTGGCCACCCTCGCCCGGCGCACCCGGTCCTCGGTGGTCTCGACGACGTCGGTCACCTGCCCGTCGATAATCTCCCGGATCGTGTAGTAGCGGCGGGACTCGTCGGGCAGCACTCCGAACTTGCCTTGCACCGCCTCGGCGGCCGCCTTCCAGACGTCCACCTCGGCAAGCAGCCTCGCCTCGTCCAGCAGTCCGGAATCAAGCCCGTCGTCGAGGTCATGGCTGTAGTAGGTGATCTCGTCGGCAAGGTTGGCGATCTGCGCCTCCATGCAGGGCTGGTGATGCTCGAATGACTGGCCGCCCGGCGGCACGTCGAAGGCGGTCTGGTGCTTGGCCAGGCCCTCCCGAACTTCCCAGCTTAGGTTCAGTCCCTCAAACCCGGGATACTTCCGCTCCAGCTTGTCCACGATCCGCATGCTCTGCCGGTTGTGGTCGAAGCCGCCATGCCCACGCATCAACCGGTCCAAAGCCTGCTCGCCCCGATGCCCGAACGGCGAGTGCCCAAGGTCGTGCGCCAACGCAATCGTCTCGGCGAGGTCCTCGTTCAGCCCCAATGCCCGGGCGATGTTCCTCGATATGGCAGCCACCTCCATCGTGTGGGTCAGCCTTGTCCGCAGGTGATCCCCCGTGCCGTTGAGGAAGACTTGGGTCTTGTACTCCAGCCTCCTGAACGCCCGGCTATGTATGACCCGGTCGCGGTCACGCTGGAACTGGGTTCGCCACGTCGGCGGATCCTCCTCGTGCATGCGCCCACGCGTCGCGCCGCTCCGCTGCGCGCAGGGAGCAAGCCATGCATCCTCCCGCACCTCCAACTCGTTCCGGTCAACCGGCATGTCCAAGCCTTTCTCCCCTCGACCCCGCGAAGCCTCACCCGCAGCCAGGCCTCAGGCAGCCCCAGTCGTGATGAATCCCCGGCGCCATAGGTCGAAATGATGCAACGCCGCCAACGCAATGCTGTGGCGTACCCGCCCCGACGCCACCAACCGCGGCACCTCTTCCAACGCGACCAGATGGACCCGGATGTCTTCCCCCGCGTCCAGCTGACGCGCGTGCTGCAAGGTCGCGCCGGTCACGAGCACCGTGTGGCACCGGTTGTTCATGATCGCCGAGTTCCCATGCATGTAACCCAGCAATCGCGCCTCGCCCCCGCCGTAACCCGTCTCCTCCCGCAGTTCCCGGACGGCCGTCTCCACCGGGTCCGTGTCCTCCCGGTCCATCATCCCGCCCGGCACCTCCATTTCCACCGTCTCAGACCCGTGCCGGAACTGCTCCACCATGACCAGCTTCCCGTCCGGCGTCACCGCGCATGCGTTCACCCAATCCACGCTTTCGATGACATAGAGGTCATGCTGCCGCCCGCTCCTCGGATGGATGCGAATGTCCGATCGAACGTTGAAGATCCGGAAGTTGCCCACCTCCTTGCTGCCCACCTTCTCCCATGGCCGAATCACGTCATCCACGGGCCAATACTATCCCCGCTCGCGACGCAGGTCACGCCCCGCGAAATCCCGTCCATCGGTCCCTTCCTTCCCTTCCCACAGGTTCCCCCCGGGCCGTTGCCATCTCCGTTGCCCACCCCTTCACCATTGCAATCCCGAGACCGAGGTGGACGTCGTCGTGAGGTGCAATCGCACGAGCAGCACGTCCGTGGTCGTCACGATTCCATCCCGGTTGACGTCATTGAAGTTGGTCACGGGAACCAGCCCTGGCCTCATCCCGAGGCGTGCCTGAAGCACGTCCGTCACGGTCACCCTCGGAGGCCATGAGCGGGATGTCTCCCCGACCACGTTCCCAAAGTAGAAGATGTCGGGAACGGCAAGCCCGGTTTGGCCGCCAGCCTTGACCGTGACTTCCAGCCAGCCTTGCCGGATCGCGCCGCTGGCCCACGACAGGGACACTCGATCGGCGCCCCCAAGACCCGCTCCGCGACGAATCGCAACCGCCGTCGGGGATGGCCCATTCGCGAACGCCGACACCAACGGACCCCGGCCCACTCGAAAGCCGAAGTCGGACGCCGTGGGCGTCCCGGCCATGCCCACCATGTCCACCATGATCCCGTTGATGCCCCGGCTGTAGCTTGTGACGTTCGTGAACGAGGAAGCTC
Source organism: uncultured Verrucomicrobiota bacterium (assembly GCA_903925515.1). Taxonomy (GTDB): domain Bacteria; phylum Verrucomicrobiota; class Verrucomicrobiia; order Limisphaerales; family UBA9464; genus UBA6176. The sequence continues at coordinate 1,163 of CAIYFP010000294.1, read as the reverse complement.
CGCCCGGGACCAGCGCCACCTTGTCCGTGGCCACCGCCGCGTCGTCCTCCGGACCAAGGCCGGCCCCGGAACTTCCGCCGTCGAAACGGGACTCGTTGTAGAAGATCCATCGGCCCACCACCCGTGGCCGCACTGAAACCACGATGCTGAACGTCTGCGCCACGCTCCCGTCCACGCCGCCGTTGGCCGTGCCACCCGAGTCCCGGGCCGTGACCGTCACCATGGCCGTCCCGCTGGCCATCGGCGACGGCGTGAAGCTCAGTGTCCCGTCAGGCGAAACCACGGGGGCCACCGCAAACAAGGATGGTGCGGTGGTGCTCACCTCGAAGGAAATCGACTCGCTCGACTCGTTGGAGGCCCCGCGCGTGATCGCCGTCGCCCACCCCGCGACCACCTGCGGCCCGGCGTCATCGCTCACGGCTCGGTTGCCACCCATGCTGAACGTCGGACGATCATTGACGGACAGGATGTTCACGGTGGCCGTCGCCGGAGCCGAGTACGCCTGACCGTCAAAGACGCGATACGTGAAGTGATCCGTCCCATGGAAGTTGGCCCCGGGAGTGTAAGTGATCTGCGGCAAGGCCCCGCTGAGCACCCCATGGGCAGGCTGCGTCAGCACCTCGAAGCTCAAGGTGTCCCCGTCGGCGTCGGTCCCGCCCAGCACCACCGCAACAGGCACGTCCTCCAGCGTGGTCGCCCCAAGGTCCGTTGCCACGGGAACGTCGTTCACCGGCGCGATCGTGATGGTCACGGTGGCCACGCCCGACTCCAGCGTCCCATCCGAAACCTTGAAGCTCAGTTGGTCCGAACCGTTTGCGTTTGCGTTCGGGGTGTACGTCAGGTTGGGCGGCGTGCCCGAGAGCACTCCCTTGGAAGGATCACTCACGATCGTGAAGGTCATGCTGGGCCCGTCCACGTCGGCGGCGGACAGCGCAAGCGCGGTGGGCGTGTCCTCGTCTAGGCTCAGGGTTCGATTGGAGGCAGTCGGGCCATCGTTCACCGACGCCAACTGGATCGAGACGGTCGCGGGCGCCGAGTCCACGGTCCCGTCGTTCACCTTGAACGTGAACGAGTCCGGGCCATTTGCGTTCGGGTCCGGCACGTAAGTCCGGCTGCGCCCGCTCCCGGTGAGCGTTCCCTTCGTCGGTCCGCTCACGATGGCG
>CAIYFP010000293.1 GCA_903925515.1 uncultured Verrucomicrobiota bacterium | reverse complement strand
GATCGGTCGTGCTTGCTCGATCTGCTCCCGCAAATCCTTCGGCCTTGGCTCGTTACGGGCCTCGTACCGGCCCGCGCCTCGCTCACTCCTCGGCTTGCGGACGCATCTGCTTCGCTATCACTTCCCTCCCAATTGAATCGTCCCGGCCAAGCCTCGGTGGGCATGGGATGGAGCGTCGGCGGGGGATCGCGCGGTTCGGTGACGCCTGGAATCTTCCGGGAGAGCACGGTTTCCATGGGAAACAGCGCTTCGTCCGCGAAAAAGTCCGTCTCCGCGGCCAAAAACGAGGTCTTGAACGTCGGAAGCCGGCTTTCCATCCGGGAAAACGCTTCGGCGACCGACAAAAACGTGTTTCCCAGGCTGCACCATGCTTTTTCGGGCGGGGAAAGCGTGCGGTTGCGCTCCGGAATGCGTCTTTTCTTGGGAGGGAATGCGTTTTTGGCGGGAAAATGCCGTTTCGAGTTGGAATGGACGACACGCGGGCTGGGCGGGGCACTTTTTCCCGTTCCAGCAGACAGTTTTGCCTCGGATGGCTGCATCCCAACGGTCGGATGGCACTCAGAAGCGCCAACACGTCATCTTGGGACCGCGAAGGCGTGCATTCGGCACGGGAACGGGGGTTGAAACGGTCAGGAAGCGGGCTTCGACGCGTCTGGGGGCGCGGCCGTCCTCGGCCGCTGCGGGGCGAGGGAGGGCATGAGGGGTGCCTGGGAGCGCGGCCGTCCTCGGCCGCTGCGGGGCGAAGGAGGGCATGAGGGGTGCGCCCGGGGACGGGCGCGGTCCCAGGGCATGAGGGGTGCCTGGGAGCGCGGCCGTCCTCGGCCGCTGCGGGGCAAAGGAGGGCATGAAGGGTGCGCCCGGGGACGGGCGCGGTCCCAGGGGATGAAGGGTGCGCCCGGGGACGGGCGCGGTCCCAGGGCATGCGTTGACGCAACGATGTGCTCGTGAAACAACATCGCCATGCGTGCGACGTAGGATCTTCCCGATGAAATGCTTCGGCAGGTCAAGTCTGAGGCCGCGCTTCGTGGGACTTCGCTCAAGGAATGGATCACCGAGTTCGTCGAGAACGGCCTTGCTGCCCGTGCGGCTTCGGTTTCCGTCATCGCCTCACTCCTTACGGCTTGTCTGTTTGGAGTCGGTTGCGGTCGCCAGCAGCCACCTGCACCGCCCGCCGTCACGACGTTCACCGAGCAGGAGGTCACGGACTTCGTCACGCCGGGGCGTTCACGAGACGAGGTTATTCGGCGCTTTGGCGAGCCCGGCTTCTCCATGACGAATGGAGTCAGTGGCGTCACCCTGTTCTACAATCTGCCTCTTCCGAATCCGGCGGTTCGTCAGACACTTTCTTTTGCAGGCTTTCAGGTTCGCCTCACCAACGGCGTCGTGGCGGGCTGGAATGCGATTCGCCAAGATATTCGGTGAGGGTGGGTGCGACGTTGGAACGGGTCATTAGGGGGATTACGCACACCGGATCGGATTGAATGAACGCCGTCGGGGTTTGTTGCCGTCGGCGGGCTTATTGGGGGCTACCCAGTGATCCGGGTTGCGCTCTCGGTGCTGGCATACCTGCCGGGATGGGGGGGCTCTCTTTCGTGTGGGCCTCCGATGGTGTCGTCACTGTGCTCCTCGGCCACCGGCTCCGGGCTGGGAAGCCTCCGGCTTGATGGCGGCATGGAATGAGAAGGGGGGCCACGTTGCGGAAACGCCTTGCGACGGCGCAGGACGAGGGTCGCGACTTTCCCGGGCCCGTGCTTGCGTGGCGGGTTGGGGGATGGATAGCGTCGGGGGAGTTACCCCTATGGAGCGCGCGACGACGGGAATCACGGAGGCCGGCCGGGGCATGTCCTTGCTGGGAATGGGAGGCCGGATGCTTTCGCGGGCGATGGCCTGCATGGGGCTCGGCGGCGTGATGCTGGGCGCCGGCTCCGGCGCGAACGACAAGGTGATCCCGCCCGAGCCCGCGTTGCCGTCGTTCAAGGCCATCCGGCTCGAGCCGGCGTCGGTGGTGCTCGAGGACGCGCGCGATGCGCGGCGCGTGCTGGTCCTCGGGGAGCGCGCCGATGGCGGCGTGGTGGACCTCACGGGCGTGGCCAAGTGGAAGGTTACGGGAGACGTCGTGGCCGTGGATGCGCGGGGAGTCTTCACGGGCGTCAAGGAAGGCGACGCGAAGGCCACGGTGGAGGCGGGCGGGCAGAAGGCGTCGCTCGGGCTCAAGGTGGCCGGGATCGCGGCGCGCCCCGTGGGCTTCGTGCGGGACGTGGAGCCCATCCTGAGCCGTGCGGGTTGCAACGCGGGCCCGTGCCACGGGTCGGCCAAGGGCAAGAACGGGTTCAAGCTTTCGCTCCGTGGATACGATCCGGAATACGACTACCACGCGTTGATCAACGACCTCGGCGGGCGTCGGTTCAACAAGGTGAAGGTGGACGAGTCGTTGATGTTGCAGAAGCCGCTGGGCGACGTGCCCCACGAGGGCCGGCAGGCGATCAAGCCGGGGTCGCTCGCGCATCGGTTGCTGAAGCAATGGATCGCCGAGGGGGCCAAGCCTGAGGCGTTGTCCGCCCGCGCCACCAACCTCACCGTGTTGCCCGGCACCGTGGAGATCGACCTGCCTGGGCGCCGGCAACAATTCCTCGTGCTGGCGCATTACCCGGATGGCACCACACGCGACGTGACGGACGACGCGGTGTTGTCGTCGAACAACGAGGAGGTCGCGCTCGTTAAGGACTCGACGCTGACGGCGCTGCGCCGGGGCGAGATGGCGGTCTTGGTCCGGTACGAG
>CAIYFP010000292.1 GCA_903925515.1 uncultured Verrucomicrobiota bacterium | reverse complement strand
GGCCCTTCGGGTTGCTCCAAGAATGCCCCGGGGCTTCGTGGTTCGTCCGTCACAGACCGCTGCGGGTAGGCTCCGTCCTCACGCCTTGCCCCGGGGCATTCTTGGAGCAACGAAACACCAGCGATTTGTGAGACACGACACTAGCATGCGGGCAAGCAGCCCTCGGCAAGACACCGGGTTGAAGACCGAGGGATTTCCCGTGCTTGCGCGGGGATCTGGGAAAGCCCCGAAGCTGACGGCGTTCGTCCCGCCTGCTTGCTCCGGCCCCCATGGCCCTGCCTTACAGACGGGGGACCAACTTGAAACTTGAATCTTCGGGACCGTGGACAACCCTTGCGTGGCGCCCGTCTTTCGGGCGCGTTTCCTCATGTACGGCTTTTCCATTCCCTACGTCATCGAGCAAAGCGGGCGCGGCGAGCGCTCCTACGACCTGTATTCCCGGCTGCTGGTGGACCGCATCGTCTTCCTCGGCACCGAGGTGAACGACATGGTCGCCAACGTGGTCATCGCGCAGCTCCTTTTCCTGCAGATGTCCGACCCGAAGAAGGACATCCATTTCTACATTAACTCGCCGGGGGGCAGCGTGACGGCGGGGCTGGCGATCTACGACACGATGCAGTGGGTGAGCTGCGACGTGAACACCTACTGCGTGGGCCAAGCCGCGAGCATGGGGGCGGTGTTGCTCGCGGGCGGCACCCGTGGCAAGCGTTTCTCCCTGCCAAACTCCCGGATCATGATCCACCAGCCATGGGGCGGGGCGCAGGGCCAGGCGTCGGACATCAGCATCCAAGCACGGGAAATCCTCAGGCTCCGGGACCGGCTGAACGAGATCCTCGCCCACCATTGCCAACGTTCGATCGACGACATCGTCCGGGACACGGACCGCGACAACTTCCTTGGGGCGGAGGAGGCCAAGGCATATGGGCTTGTGGACGAGGTGGTGAAGAGCCGCCGCGACCTGCCGGGGCCGACGACCCCGCCGACGGCCGCCTAGGGGGCGCCGGGAGCCACGCCACGCGAGCAAGCCATGGCCAGAGCGTCCCAGATCACGATGTGCAGCTTCTGCGGCAAGACAAAGGCCGACGGGCGCAAGCTCATCGCCGGGCCCGGCGTCTTCATCTGCGACGCCTGCATCACCGTGTGCAAGGGCATCCTTGAGAAGGAGACCGCCCAGGATGCACGCCCGGCCGCGCAAGCCCTCAACCTGCCCAAGCCTGCCGCCATCAAGCGGCACCTCGACCAGTTCGTCATCGGGCAGGAGGACGCCAAGCGAACCCTCGCGGTGGCGGTGTACAACCACTACAAGCGCATCATGGCGCTCGGGCAGGATGCAACCGTGGAGTCGGAGGCGGGTGCAGGCGGGGCTGAACCCTCCACGCCACGGCCAAGGGGCGCGGACGACGTGGACCTCGAGAAGAGCAACATCCTGCTCCTCGGACCCACCGGGTCTGGCAAGACGCTCCTTGCTCGCACGCTCGCCCGGCTCCTCGACGTCCCGTTTGCCATTGCCGACGCCACCTCGATCACGGAGGCCGGGTACGTGGGCGAGGACGTGGAGAACATCGTGCTGCGGCTGCTCCAGAACGCGGACTTCAACGTGAAGCGCGCACAGGTGGGCATCATCTACATCGACGAGATCGACAAGATCGCCCGGCGCACGGAGAACGTGTCCATCACGCGGGACGTGTCCGGGGAGGGAGTGCAGCAGGGATTGTTGAAGCTTCTCGAAGGGACCGTCTGCAACGTGCCGCCGCAGGGGGGTCGCAAGCATCCGCAGCAGGAGTACATCCGGGTGGACACGAGCCACATCCTGTTCATCTGCGGCGGGGCCTTCGTGGGCCTTGAGCGCCTCATCGAGAGACGCCTCGGCCGTCAAGTCCTGGGGTTCGGCGGAGCCGCATCCGGCCGCGCACTGGTCGCCCCGGAGGATGTCCTGCGCCATGTGGAGCCGGAGGATCTCATGGGCTTCGGGTTCATCCCGGAGTTCATCGGGCGCCTTCCCGTGGTCACCGTCCTGGAACCGCTTTCGGAGGAGGACCTCGAGCGCATCCTGACCCAGCCAAGGAATGCGCTGGTGAAGCAGTTCGCGAAGCTGCTGGGCCTTGATGGCGTGGAGCTCGTCTTCACGCCGGACGCCGTCCGGGAGCTGGCCGCCCGCGCACGGGTCAAGGGAACGGGTGCACGGGCGCTGCGCGCGATGGTGGAACGCCTGATGCGGGACGTGATGTTCGAGATACCGGGCTCGGAGGACGTGGCGGGCGTGACGGTCAACCGGGCGGTGGTCACGGGCGAGGCGCCGCCCTTGATCCGTCGGAAGACGGACCAAGAGGCGGCCTAGCGGGAAGTTCCCCACGAGGGTCTGGACATCATGGGCATGAGCCGACAGCCATGGTGGCGGCGGCCGCTGCGATGGCTGCTCGCCGTGGTGTTGGCCCCGGTCGCGGCGGGCGCGACATGGGCGTTGCTCGACGTGATTGCCTCGTCGCGGAACCCGGTGGACACCTGGGTTCCGATGGTTTGCGGGGCGCTCATCTGGACCGTGGTGTTCCTCATGTTGCCCAAGCCCATGTGGCTGTACGTGGTGGGCCATGAGCTGACGCATGCGTTGTGGACATGGGCCTTCGGCGGCCGCGTGACCTCGTTCAAGGCCACCTCCTCGGGCGGGCATGTCGTCGTGTCCAAGTCCAACGCCTTCATCGTGCTCGCCCCCTATTTCTTCCCGTTGTACTCCGTGGCATGGGCCGGCGCCTTCCTGCTCGCCGCGTGGGCCTTCGGATGGCACGGGCATGGCTTCTGGCTTCGGCTTGGGATCGGGGTGACGTATGCCTTCCACGTCACCCTGACCGCGCACGTGCTGCGCCACCGCCAGCCCGACATCGATGGCGAGGGATGGTTGTTCTCGGCGGTCGTGGTGTGGCTTCTCCACGTCGTGCTCCTGCTCGTGGCCCTTCCGGCCGTGACCGGCGGGATGGCACCCATGGACGCCCTCGGCCGCGCCGCGATTCGCGTCGAGTCGGTCCTGATGGCCATCGGGCGCCTCGCGCGATAGCTGGGGGGGGGTTGATCATGGCACCCCCGCCCTGACGCGGTCGATGCGTTCGAACGACGCCTTGCCCGAGGTGCCGCGCCTGAACGGTCCGGAGCTGGCCAAGACGGGGGACCGCACCCTTGCCTTCCTGCCGACCGGTCCCCGGTGATTTGGACGTTTCCGGCCGGGCATGGGTTGGGATAAGGAAGGGTCATGATCTCCTTGTGGTTGGGGTTGCGTTGGCGTGGATTCCCGCAGGCGCGCCTTGCATGGGCCTTGCTGGGCCTTCGCCTTGTCATCAACACGGGTCATGCGGGCCCTGTCGGCACGGCGTGGATGGATTGGCGGCTGCAATCACGGGACCCGGCCACGGGCAAGGTTCGCATCACCACCGAACGGGTGGACCCGCGTCGCGTGGGAGTGATCGCGGTGGACGTCTGGAACCATCATTGGTGCAAGACGGCGACCATGCGGGTGGATGCGTTCGTGCCCCGGATCAACCATGCCCTGGAGGGCGCGCGGGCGATGGGGATGACGGTCATGTTGTGCCCGAGCGACGTGGTGGAGAACTACGCGGGGTTCCGCCAGCGCGAGGCGGTTCTTGCGATGCCGTTGCCGGCGGTGCCCAAGGTGGTGGACGCCTCGTGCCCGCCCGTCCCGGACGCCGGGGGTTGCGCGTGCGGGCGCGAGCGGTGCGCGGTGAACTACGGCTGGGACGGCATGCACCCGGGGCTGCGGATCGGCGAGGACGACCTGATGCCGGACACGCAGGCGGAGGTGTACGCGATCTGCAAGGAGCGGGGCCTCACGCACCTTGTGTACGTGGGTTTCCACACGCAGGTCTGCCTCCTTGGAAAGCCCATGGGCCTGCGCGCCATGAAGACCGCCGGTCTCCACTGCGTGCTCGCGCGCGACATGACCGACGCCCACCCCGGGTACGACCCGGCCCGTGGATTCACGCCGGACCTGAACACGGCGCAGGTGGTGGAACATTTCGAGAAGCACCTCGCCCCGACCCTGCACCTCGCGGAGGAACTGGCGCGCGCCGGGCATTGGGACAGGAAACGCTTGCTGGACCCGGTGCGCATCACGCCATGGGGCACGCCCTCTCGCCCACACCTCTTTGAGCAGCCGGTCACGGTGACGTTGGCCACCCCCCTGCAACCCGGGGCGGACATCCGATACACGCTGGACGGCACCGCGCCCTCGCCGTCCTCCCCCCTTTACAGGGGCCCGTTCACCGTGTCCGAAACCGTCCATCTGCGCGCGGCCGCCTTCCATGGCCGTCGGCCCGCAGGGCTGGAGTCGGAGGGCTACTTTGCGCGGCTGGCCCCATTGCCGCCGATGCCGGACGTGTTCATCGGGGACCTCGCCCCAGTGCGGAACGTGGGCTTCGGACACACGTACGGCGGAGTGGTGCGGTACTCCGGGGACACGCGTGCGCCGCAGAAGGACCGGTCGAACCATGGGCGACCGATCCGGATCGACCGTCGTGCCCATGAGCGCGGCATGGGCGTGCATGCTCCGTGCGCGTTGGCGTACGAGGCGAAGCCGGAGTTCCGGAGGTTTGTGGCCTTGGCCGGCGTGGACGAGCACGTGGCCACCGTGAGCAACGGGTCGAACCTCGCACGCCATCCAAGCGTGGTGTTCAAGGTTTTCATCGACGGCAAGGAGGCGGCGGCGAGCCCGGTGATGCGCGTGTTGTCGCCGGCATGGCGCTTCGACGTGCCGATCCCGGCAGGATCGAGGGTGGTGACATTGGTCGCCATGGACGCGGGAGACGGCTCGCGAGAGGACTTCGCGGACTGGGCGCAGGCGGGGTTTGTGGTGGCAAGGTAGAGCACGGGCCGACGGCGGCGGGCGATGGCAGCGCACGCCCGGTCATGCCCATATCGATTGCGGCGGACACGGAGGCGGGCATGATCCACGCGCGTGCGCGTCGTCCCCCTTTTGGCAGCCCTGCTGTCGTTCCATGTCCATGCCACGGACCCCCTCCTTCGGGCCCGGCTCCATGCCGAGGCCCGGTTGGGCGCCGCAGTCATTCCTTATTCGTCCTCAACCCGCTTCGATGCCTCGGACGCGTTGGCGGTGCTCGACGCCGTGCCGGGCAACACCAACCTCGTCCGCCTCGTGTACGGCACGGCCACGTTGCCGACGTCGTCGTTCTCCGCCACGACCGGCTGGAACCGGGAGCACCTCTGGCCCAACTCGTACGGGCTCGACGACGTGGAGCCATCGTTCTCGGACCTGCACAACCTGCGGGCATGCGACGCCAACGTGAACAGCGCGCGAGGGAACAAGTGGTACGACCTGTCCTCGGCGGCCGAGGGCGGCATTCGCGTGCCGGCCCACGTGGAGGCTCCCGAGTGCACGGCGGACTCCAACAGTTGGCAGCCGCCCGTTGCCCAGCGCGGCGACATCGCGAGGGCCTTGTTCTACATGGCGGTCCGGTACGAGGGCGATGTCCCGGGCGAGCCCGACCTTGAGTTGGTCGAGGACGTGGGCCGCATCTCGGCCACGGCGACGGTCATGGGCAGGCTGAGCACGTTGCTCAACTGGAACCGGGAGGATCCACCGGACGCCGACGAGCGGGCGCGGGACGCCGCCGTCCGTCGGATCCAAGGGAACAGCAACCCGTTCGTCTCCGACCCCGGCCTCGCCAACGTTCTCTGGCTGCCCGCCATCGACGCGCTCCAAACGCCGGGCGGGCCCCTCTTCGTGGTGGAGCCCACGGACCTGCCGGTCGTGGTCGAGTACGCGCTCGAGCCCGCCGGCCCGTGGTCGGAGCAACGTCCGCCCGGCGACACGGCCCTGTTCGCAAGGGTCCGGCTCCGCTGAGGCGCCGTCCCGGGCCCATGCTGCGTCCAAGGCTCGCGGGATCGCCAGCAAGCGCCATGGCACCGCCGCATCCGGCTTTCCGAGGGTCGTTCGTCGCATCGCTTCATGGTGGCTTTGCGACGCGTGGCAGCCTTCGCCGTTCCGACAACGGCTCGGCTTGCTGGATGTGGAATCAGCGAGGCTCATCCGATGAGGTCTGCCTTCGTGACAACCCGACGGTTGCTTCGATGTCCCGCTTGGGGTTCGGCCTCGCGGCCTCATCCCGGACATCGTGTTTCGGTCGTGAACCGTCTTGCTCGACCGGTGGGACTCGCACCCAGGTGGTGACCCGCTTCACTGGCGCACGCCGGCACGACGCAGGCGGGACGGGAGGGATTGCGAAGCCGATGCTTGCGCAAGCCGAGGCGTGAGCGAGGCGCGGGCCAGTTCCAGGCCCGTAACGAGCGAAAGACGAAGGATTTGCGCAAGCAGATCGAGCAAGCACAACCGACCCAACTGAATCGTCCCGGCTAAGGCAAGCACCGCCCGCGCCCTCGGGTCAACGGAACCGTCCACGGCAGCATCCCCGAGTCGATTCATCGGCATCCTTGGGTCCGGGCGCATGCTCCATGGATGACGCCCCCCGACTGCGACCGATCCGTGTCGTCCGTGCCCTGCCCACTTTGCGGCCTGAATTTGGCCCCGAAAACCAACCCCGTCGGCGTCCACATTCCCGAGGCAAGCCCACACGACCTGGCGGGTCAATCGTTGAGGGGTTGAGTGGATCGCAGGTAGGCGAACAGGTCGCGCACCTGCTGGTCCGTCAGGCCGGCCATCAAGCCCTCGGGCATGAGGCTGCCACCCATGGGCTCCATCCCGGCCAGCTCCGAAGTCCCCAGCGCCACCGCCTGCCCGTCCGCCGTCCTCAACACCACCCGTTGCGCGTCCTTCTCCACCACGAACCCCGAAAGGCTCCGCCCGTCCCGCGTCTCCGCCAGGTAGGCCTCGTACCCCTCCCGTACCTCCGCCGACGGGTTCACGATGTTCAAGGCTAGGTTCGCGAGGTCCGTGCGCTGGTACGTCGTCAGGTCCGGCCCCACCTCGCCGCCCTTGCCAAACAACCGGTGGCAGCCGCCGCACGTCTCCATGAACAGCCTCTTGCCGGGGTACGGGTTCCCCGTGGTCGCGCCCACGACCTCCACCAGGCGCCCGATCTCCTTCTCCATGTCGGCCGACGTGGCCTGCCGCATCGCAGGCCACAGCTCCGAGGTCAACCGGGCGACCTCGTCGCCCTTGAGGGCCTTGAGGCGACGCGCCACGTCCATGGGCACGGCGGCGACGGGCACGGACCCGGACTTCACGGCGCGCAGCAGCACGACGGCCCACGCGGGGCGGGTGGCCAACGCCGACACCGTGGCGGTTCGCAACGCAACAGGGAGGGACGGCAACATCGTCGCCAGCTCCACGGCGATGGCGGGGGCCTCGTGCGCCTGCAACGCCCCGATGGCCGCACGGCGAACGTCCGTGTTCTTCCCGTCGCGCACGAGGGTCATCATGGCGTTGACGGACCTCGGCTCGCGCGTTTCACCCAGCACCTGGACCAGTTGCGCGCGCATGCCCGCGTCCGCCTTCTCGTCCCCGACCACGGCGAGGGCCCGCTCCACGGCGTCCGCCTTGCCGCGCCTCAACCCGATGAGCAACGACTCCGCGCGGGCTGCCTCCATGGCCGACACAAGGTCCTCCGGCAACGCAGGCAACGCACGGCCGCGCATCGCCTCCTCCATGCCACGGACCAACCGTGCCGTCGCGGCGGCGTCGGGCGACGCCCGGAACAACCGGGCCAACGCGGACAAGTCGTCGGTGGCGCCCGTGGCGGACCAACGCCGGGCCAGGCGCGTCAGGAGGTGCTCCTGGACCAGCGGCGCGCGCCACAGCTCGCGATCGGACATGAGGCCCAGCACGGCGGCGCGGTCCGAGGTGCACCAGCCCTCGACGGCCCACCACAGGAGCAACGGCTGGCGCGCATCCTTGGCGTCGGCGTCGTTCATGAGGAGGCCCCGGACGACGGGCAACCCCTGGGCTGCGGGCAACCGCCGGGCGGAGCACGCCAACTGGGCGCGCACCTCGACGTCGGGCTCCGACAAGGCCAACGCCGCGAGGCGCCCCGCCAGCGCCGGACCGGCCTGGCCACCGTCCCCGATCCAGCGGGCCGTCCATGCGCGCACCACGGGGTCCACGTGCCCCAGCAAACGCGCGGCGCGCGTCTCGTCGAGCCACCCCAGTTGCCACAAGGCCCACAGGGCCTCGCGTCGAACCTCCACGCCCGGCGCCTCGGCCCGGTCCAGCATCGACTCGAGCCGCGGCACCACGTCCCGGGCATTCCTGTCCGCGAGGAGCCGGAGCGCCGTCTGGCGCAGGAAGCGATTCGTGTGGGCAAGGGCGTCCACCAGCGCGTCGGGCCCCTGCCCTGCCAACGACGGCATGCGCCCCGGGCGAACGTCCTTCCTGCGGAGCCGGTACACGCGCCCGTTGGAGGGATCGACCTGGCCCTCGTGGTTCCGGTAATGGTTCACCTGGCGGTCGTACCAATCGCACACGTAGAGGGCGCCATCGGGCCCCAGCTTGATGTCCACGGGACGGAACCACGGGTCCATCGTGCGCACGGGGTGGCCGACGTCGCGGGTGCGGAAGGTGGAGCCCTCGCGCACGATCTCGGACATGACCACGCGGCCCTGCAAGGGCTCCACGCCCAGCAGGCGTCCGGCGAACTCGGGGCCCAGCCCGCCCGAGTCCTCGATCACGAACGTGTGGGTGAATCGGTCCACGTCCGGATGCCGCATCGCGGGGAAGTACCCGTAGGCATGGGGGTTCGACAACGGGCCGTGCTTGTCGAAGCCCTTCTGCAAGTAGGCGCCCTGCATGTAATGGAACCCGCGCGTGTTGCCGCCGTTGTGCCCCGAGAACACGCGCCCACCCGAGTCGATCTCCAGGCCGAACGCGTTGCCCCCGCCCTCGCTGAACACCTCGTACACGCGTTGCCCGGGGTGGTAGCGCCAGATGTTCTGGCCCTGGGAATACACGGGCCGCTGGGACTTCGGGCGACCGTCCGCGCCGTGCACGAGAATGTTCCCCGTCACGGTCGAGCCCTGGCATCCGTACAGCCATCCGTCGGGCCCCCACCGCAGCGAGTTCGCCACCGAGTGCGTGTCCTCCAGACCAAACCCGGACAACCGGACCTCGGGGTCGCCGTCCGGCACGTCGTCGGCGTCGCGGTCGGGGTAGAACAGCAAGTACGGCGGGTTCAAGACCCACACCCCGCCCCGTCCAAACGCCACGCTGGTCGCGATGTTCAGTCCATCCACGAACACCTTGTGCGTCTCCATCGTCCCGTCGCCGTCGCGGTCCTCGTGGATGCTGATGCGGTCCGCGCCCTTGAAGTGGTGGGGGGGCGGGGGCGGGACGCGGTCATAGACGGCCCGCCAAAAGTTGTCCCGCGACACCATCTTGAGCCCGGCTGGGTGGGGGTATTGGCGGTATTCGACAACCCACATCCGGCCACGCTCGTCGAACGTGACGAACACGGGCTGCGCGATGTCCGGCTCCGAGAGCACGAGGTCCCACGCGAGGCCCGGCATGACCTCGAAGCGACCCGCCGCGTCCGCCGGCTTCAAGGGCCCGGCCGGGGCCGTCGCGGGCTTCGGCGGCGCCGCCGCGCCGGGCTCGGCCGCCCGGGGCGGGGCGGCGGGCGCGGGCGGGATGAAGTCGTCGAGCGCCCAGAGCATCCCGTTGAGCAACAACCGCTGGAACATGGGCTTGGCAAAGTCCTCGGGGCTCCCCAGGGACGTGTAGAAGACGCGTCGATGGTCGCGCGTGTTGACCCACGCCACGGGCTCCACGTCGGACTTGCCGTCGGCCGTGCGACCCACCAGCAACGGCGTCACGGTCCGGTAGGGGTTCCGGCTGCGATACAGGTGCGACTCAAACGTCTCCTCGGGCCCGACGCCCGTCAGCACGGGATGGCCCGCCGTCTCGGTCACCTGCCGTACGACCGTCTGGCGGCCAGGCCCCTTGCCGTAGTGGTTCTCGTACCTTGCGCCGAGGATCTCCTCGTCGAACCCCGGCCACGACTGGTCGGCGGAGGCGTTGCCACCGGGTTGGAAGGCATGGCTGGCGGTGCGAATCCCCACGAGCGGCTTGCCCGCCGCAAGGTGCGCCCGAAGCAACGCCATCATGCCCGGCGGCGCGGGCCGACGGCGGACGCTCACGACCACCAGGTCCGCGTCGCGCAGCGCCTCCCAATTCTTGAAGTCGCCGTCGCCCTCCTTTTGCGACGCCTCGACGACGTCGATGTGGTAGCCACGAAACCCAAGGTGCTCCCGGGCGAAGCGAGGCAACGTCTCCCAGGTGCGGTACTCGTTCTCGCCGATCACCAGCGCCACCCGGCGCGCCCGGTCGCCCCGGAAGCGAAAGGGCTCGCCGCCGAGGACGTCGGCGCTGGTGACGCTCGGGCACCAGAACTTCTCGATGTGCTCCACCACGAGCTCGGTGCCGCGGAAATGCGAGACGAAGGGCGGCCGGCGGTGGTTGTACATCGAGTCGGTCATGTCCCGGACGAGCAACACGTTCTGCCCCTGCCGGACCATCTGTCGGATGGAGAAGGGGCGGCCCAGCACGCACATGTTGATGTGCACGCCCATGACCAGGACGTTGGTGATGCCGCGCTGGCGCATCAGGTAGAAGGCCTCGGCCGAGTCCGTGATGGCGTCGCCCTCGCGGATCTCCAGGGCGGGATGCTGCCGGCTCCACGCCTTGAACGACGGGCAGTCGGGGCATCCGTCGCAGCCGCCGTCCGAGTCGTCGATTGGGAGCGGCCCCTCCACGTCCGGCTTGAGCGAGCACCAGTTTTCCAGCGGGACGGCCGTGGGCGCCTTGGGGGCCGACCTCGCGAGCGCCCGCCCGGGGTGGTCCTTGTAGAAGTCCATCGTGTCGCTGGGGCAATGGATGACGAGGCAACCGCGGGCACGCAGGGCGGCGACGAGCTGGTTCATGCGCGGGGCCATCTCCCCCACGCGCTCGGTGGCGTCCGGGCAATGGTGCTTGTCCCACATGTCGCACACGATCACGGCCGTCCGCGAGGGCTCCCACGACGCCGCCGTCTCGCGCACGGCCCAGTCGTTGGTGCCGGGCCCGCTCCGCGTGCGGATGCGAGCCTTCATGAGGAGCGGGCCGGCCGCGTCCATCGAGAACGCCAGCCAGCACAGCACGCCCGTCCAGAGCCAACGCGGGGAAGCCTTCATGGGCCCATCGTGCCACCACGCCGCCGCCCAGTGCCAGCCTTTGGGCCTTCAAACCCGGGCTGGCAATCCCCTCGTCCCTCGGTAGCGTCCGGCCGCCGTGCGGTTGGGCCGCCGGCCGCTTGATGTACGCCTCCTCGCATCCCTGCCCCAACTGCGGCGCGCCGGTGCCGTTCGCTTCGGCCATCGCGGTGTTCGCCGTGTGCGGGTTCTGCCGGTCGTCCGTGGTCCGGCGGGACGCCCAGGTGGAGTCCATGGGACGGCAGGCGCAGCTCCCGCCGGACCTCTCCCCCTTGCAGGTCGGCACCCAGGGCACGTGGCAAGGCAAGGCCTTCACCCTCGTCGGGCGCGTCCGCGTCGGCTACGCGGAGGGCACCTGGAACGAATGGTGCGCCGACTTCGGCGACGGGACATGGGGCTGGATCGCCGAGGCGCAGGGCTTCTTCATGGCGAGCCTGGAGGTGGCCCCGCCCGACGACCTGCCCGGGGTCGCCGCATGGCGGAACCAGCAGGAGGCGGCCGCGGCCGCGGAGGGTTATTCCCTGCTGGATGCCCGACTGACGCGGGGTCGCGAGGCGATGCGGGTCGGCGCGACGATCCAGGTGGCCGGCGTCGCGTACCGCGTCCGCGACACGAAGCAGACCGTGGTGCTGGGATCCGAGGGCTCGCTTCCGTTCACGGCCATCCCGGGTCGTTCGGCCATCAGCGCGGACCTCGGCGCACCGGGCCGGCGCTTCGCCAATGTCGAGTACGCCGAGGACGGCATCCGGGTCTTCATCGGGTCGGTGTGCACCTTCGGGGAACTGGGTTTCACGCAACTGCGTCCCCTGCCCGGCTGGACGGCCGGGGCGGCGGACGCGGGCGCGCAGGGGATCGGGGCGTTGAACTGCCCGTCCTGCGGGGCCGCCATGGCGTTGCGGGCGGCGGGGCAGACGATGACGGCCGGTTGCGCCGGCTGCGGGGCGTTGCTGGACACCAGCCATCCCGACGTCCGCCTCGTGGACACGGCCATGCAACGGCAGGCGGCCGTGGCCGCCAAGGTCCCGATCGGGCGCCGCGGCACGCTGCGCGGCGTCGAGTGGGAGTGCATCGGGCTGCTGCGTCGGCGCGACGGCGAGGGGTACTCGTGGGACGAGTACCTGTTGTTCAACCCCTTCGCGGGCTTTCGCTGGCTCGTGACGTACGACGGGCATTGGTCGTTCGTGGAGATGTTGCTGGAGGCGCCCCGGGAGGAGGGCGGCCGGGTGACGGTGGAGGGCCGTGAATACAGGCTGTTCTCGCGGGGGATGGCCACGGCCACGCATGTGCTGGGCGAGTTCTACTGGCAGGTGAGGCACGGCGAGCAGGTCGCCACGGAGGACCATGTGGCACCGCCATGGGTGGTGTCCCGGGAGTCGTTCGGGGCGTTGTCGGAGGAGACGTGGTCGCGCGGCGAGTACCTCGCGGGGGCGGAGGTGTTCGCGGCGTTCGGTTTGGAGGGGACGCCGCGCGAGCCCTTGGGGATCTACCTGAACCAACCCAACCCGCACCGCGACAAGGGGCGGACGTTGCGTTGGCTGTTTCCCGCGTTGGCGGGGGCGACGCTGGTGCTGGCGTTGATGGCGGCGGCGGGCAAGGACAACGAGCTGGCGTTGCGGTGGCACTTCCAGCCGAGGGACGCCGGGACGAACGGGGCCGTGGTGGGCGAGCCGTTCGTGCTGAAGGGCGCCCGGAGGCAGGCGGTGGAGGTGGAGCTCGACGCGCCCGTGTCCAATGGCTGGCTGGAGGTGGAGGGCGACCTGGTCAACGTCGCCTCGGGCCAGGTGGAGCGGGAGTTTGTCCTGGGGGTGGATTACTACAGCGGAGTCGAGGGCGGCGAGGCATGGCAGGAGGGCGAGACGCGGCGCTCGGTGGTGCTGGGCGCGGTGCCGCCGGGCCGGTACCGGCTCGTCATGGAGACGTCCATGGAGCCCAGCCTGCCGGACCTGCCGGTGCAGGTGTCCGTGCGGCGGGACGTGATGATCTGGTCGAACGTGTGGCTCGCGCTGGTTGGCTTGATGGCGTACCCCGTGTACCGCTGGGCGCGCGAGGCGTCCTTCGAGCATGGCCGCTGGTCCCTGAGCGAGTTCCAGCCGTCAGGCAAGGCGGACCCGTCCGGGGACGGGGACGACGACGACTCGTTGTCGTCCACCAACTGAGCGGGGCATGCAGGAAGCAAACGAAGCGAGGCCACGAACATGGACCGATCACGCCAGCGACAAGGAAAGCCAAGGAAGCACGCATGAAGCCCCGGACACCGATCTATCTTGTGTACGGGCTCGCGTTGTCCGCCCTCGTGGCGGCGGCGAGCCGGTACGGATTTAGCCCGCTGGCCTTTGGCGGGCCCACGAGCCTCCGGTCCTCGACGCCGGGGCTCCAGCACAAGTAAGGAAGCCATGAACAACCTCGAAGCCTCACGCATCCTCGGGCTGGCGGCCGCCAGCGTCATCTACTCCGTCATCGGGCTTGGCACGTTCCTCGCCTGTTTCTGGATCGTGGACAAGCTCACCCCGGGCGACCTGTGGAAGGAGCTCGTGGAGAAGAAGAATACGGCGGTCGCTATCTTCTTCGGTTTCCTGGCGCTGGGCATGAGCCTGATCATCGCCGCGTGCCTCCACGGCTGACCCCTCCATGAACGAGCGCGCCACGCGCCTGTTGCTGCTGGCGAGCGTCTTCGTCATCGCCACCTGCGGCCTCATCTACGAGCTGGTGGCGGGGACGCTTGCCTCGTACCTGCTCGGCGACTCCGTCACGCAGTTCTCCACCGTCATCGGGGTCTATCTGTTCGCGATGGGCGTTGGGTCGTGGCTCTCCGGGTTTGTCACCCGCCACGAGGCGCGCCTCTTCGTGCAGGTCCAGCTCCTTGTCGGGCTCGTCGGGGGCGGCTCCGCCGCGTTGTTGTTTGCCGTGTTCCCGCACGTGGACGCGTTCCGGCCCGTGCTGTACGGCCTGATCCTGACGGTGGGGACGCTTGTCGGCCTCGAGATCCCGCTCCTCCTGCGAATCCTCAAGGACCGCATCGCCTTCAACGACCTCGTCGCCAAGGTCTTCACCTTCGACTACGTCGGCGCGCTCCTCGCGTCGCTGCTGTTCCCCCTCGTCCTCGTCCCGCGCCTGGGCCTGATCCGGGCGTCATGCCTGTTCGGCATGCTCAACGTGGTCGTGGCGCTGCTGAGCGCCCGCGTGTTGCGGCTGGACGGCCCATGGGCCGCCGCCACCCGCTGGTGCGGGGCCCTCCTGCTCGCCCTCCTGGGCGCCGGCATGGCCGCGTCCTCCCACATCCTCGCATGGTCCGAGTCCCAGATGTACGCCGACCCCGTCGTGCACGCCGTGTCCACGCCGTACCAACGCATCGTGCTGACCCGCGGCGCGGGGGACCTGCGGCTTCACCTCAACGGCAACCTCCAGTTCAGCTCGCGCGACGAGTACCGCTACCACGAGGCGCTCGTGCATCCCGGGTTGTCCCGCCTGCCGGACGCCCGTCGCGTCCTCGTGCTCGGTGGCGGCGACGGCCTCGCCATCCGCGAGGTCCTTCGGCATCCCGGCGTGGAGCAGGTCACGCTGGTCGATCTCGACCCGGCCATGACCCGTTTGTTCGGCTCGCAGCCGATGCTCCAGGGGCTGAACGGCGACGCCTTCGCATCGCCCAAGGTGTCCGTCGTCAACGAGGACGCGTTTGCCTGGCTGGAGCAACCCCGCGGCACCTTCGACTTCGTGGTCGTGGACTTCCCCGACCCGACCAACTTCAGCCTCGGCAAGCTCTACACCACGACGTTCTACCGTCGCCTGGCGCGCGTGATCGCGCCCGAGGGCGCGTGCGTGGTGCAATGCACGTCCCCATGGGCCGCGCGCCGCGCGTTCTGGTGCGTCGATGCCACCCTTCGTGCCGCCGGGTTTCATACGGAGCCGTACCACGCCTACGTGCCGAGCTTTGGCGAATGGGGCTTCATCCTCGCCTCCGCGCGGCCCCTCGCCGGGAGCCCCCGCCTGCCCGACGGGCTTCGCTTCGTCACGGGCGACACGCTGCGGTCGATGCGTGAGTTCCCGCCGGACATGGCGCGTGTGCCCACCGAGCCCAACCAACTCAACAACCAGTCGCTCGTCCGTTACTTCGAGGAGGACTGGGCGCGCGCCACGGGACGCTGACACGCCATGCCGCCCGCCCCGAAACGCCCCGCCCGCCCGTCCCCGTCCCCGGGTGCCCCACCCATCTCCCGACGCCGCTTCATCGCCTCGGGCGCGGGGCTCGCCACGAGCCTCGCCGCCTGCACGCCTCGGGGGCGCATGGAGGGCTCGCTGCAACGCCCGGGCATGGACGCCGGGCATCGTTGGCGGGACGGCCACGCCCCGTCGGCCGCGGCCCTGGAGGATGTTGATGTCGTGGTGGTGGGCGGCGGCATCTCCGGCTTGGTTGCCGCGCGGGCCCTGTGCGCGCAAGGCCGCCTCAAGGTCCGCCTGCTCGAGCTTTGCGACGAGCCCGGCGGCAACTCCTCCGGCGGGAACATCGCCGGCATCCCGCATCCTTGGGGCGCCCACTACGTCCCGATCCCCTCCCCCGAAGCCCAGGACTTGGTCGGGCTCCTCCGCGAGCTGGGCGTGGTCACGGGGATCGACGCGGCGGGACGGCCGGCATACCGCGAGGAGTACCTGTGCCATGACCCGGAGGAGCGCCTGTTCCTCCACGGCCGCTGGCAGGACGGGTTGGTGCCCAACCTGGGCCTGTCGGCGCGTGAACGTGCCGAGATCGGCGAGTTCCTGGAGCGCATGAATGTGCTGCGCGACGCCCGGGGTGCCGACGGGCGACGCGCGTTTGCCATCCCCGTGGATGCGAGCAGCGGCGACGCCCGGTGGCGGGACTTGGATCGCGAGACGTTCGCCGCGTGGCTGTCGCGGGAGGGGTTTCGCTCGGCGCCGTTGCGTTGGTACATCGACTACTGCTGCCGCGACGACTTCGGCATGGACGCCTCCAAGGTGAGCGCGTGGGCCGGGCTTCACTACTTTGCCTCGCGCGATGGGCTGGCCGCCAACGCCCCGTCCCACTCGGTGCTGACGTGGCCCGAGGGCAACGCCTGGCTGGCCGGCCGGTTGCGCGAACCGGTGGCCGTCGCCGACGCGCTGCGCCCCGGGGTGATGGCCACGCGCGTGGAAGCATTGCCCAACGCCGTGCGCGTGGACGGCTGGGACGTCCGCCAGTCGCGCGCGGTGGGCTGGAAGGCGCGGCACGTCGTGCTGGCCGTCCCCAGCTTCGTCGCCGCCCGGTTGATGTCCGGCAACCGCCCCGTGGCGACGCCCCCGGTCCAACACGCCCCCTGGTTGGTGGCGAACCTCTGGCTGGACCGCGCCCCGGACGGGCGCGGCGCGCCGCTGTCGTGGGACAACGTCTGGATGGAAGGCCGGGGGCTGGGCTACGTGGTGGCCAACCACCAGTTCCTTCGGCGCAACCACGATGGCCTTGTCATCACCTACTACCTGCCCCTGGATCATGCGGAGCCCCAGGCCGCGCGCCGTGAGGCGGCTGCGTGGGACTGGGGCACCGCGCGGGACCTCGTCCTGGAGGACCTTCATCGCGTCCACCCAGGCCTGGGCGGGATCACGCGCCGCCTCGACGTGCGCGTCTGGGGCCACGGCATGGCGACGCCCACGCCGGGGGGAATTTGGGGAGGGGATCGCAATGTGGATGGGCGCGCGGGCGAACGCGTCTGGCTCGCCCACACGGACCATGGCGGCATCTCCATCTTCGAGGAGGCGCACGCCCAAGGCCTGAGGGCCGCGCGAGGCATCCTCCACGCCCAGGGGATTTCATGAAGCCGAAGACCCTGGGTTGGCATGTCCTCATGGAACTCAGCGGGTGCGACCCGGAGCGCCTCCGTCGGGTGGCGGGCATTCGCGCGGCGATGCGGGAGGCGGCCCGCCTCGCGGGCGGGACGATCGTACGTTCCGTGTTCCACGCGTTCAGCCCGTGGGGGGTCAGCGGCGTGGTGGTGATCGCGGAGTCCCACCTGACGATTCACACGTGGCCCGAGCATGGCTACGCGGCGGTGGACGTCTTCTCGTGCAGCCCGCGATTGAGCGCGGCCGCCGTTCGGTTGCACCTGCGACGCGCGCTGGGGGCCCGGTCCGTCACGGTCACGCGGCTCCGTCGGGGCCCGGTGCCGGCGGCGCGACGGCGGACGTGACGGGGTGACGGGGGTGTGGTGGAGAGCGTCCTTGACCCCTTGGCGGCGAGTGAAGCAGGGTGCGGTTGTGCTCGTTGGGCACTCTTCATGTTTGCGCAGCTAAAGGGCTTATTCTCCAACGATATCGGCATCGACTTGGGAACCGCGAACTCGCTCGTTTACGTGCGGGATCAGGGCATCGTGCTCCGGGAACCCTCGGTCGTGGCGATCCAGGCGGGGACGACGACCGTCCTGGCCGTTGGCGAGGAGGCCAAGCGCATGCTGGGCCGCACGCCCGGCAACATCGTCGCCATCCGTCCCATGAAGGATGGCGTCATTGCAGATTTCGAGATCACCGAGGCGATGCTGCGGCACTTCATCCAGAAGGTGCATCATCGCAAGCTGATCGCGCCACGGGTCGTGGTGGCGGTGCCGAGCGGGATCACGGAGGTGGAGAAGCGGGCCGTCAAGGACTCCGCCACCCACGCCGGGGCCCGCGAGGTCTATCTCATTGAGCAGCCGATGGCGTCGGCCATCGGCGTGGGGCTGCCGGTGCACGAACCGGCCGGGAACATGATCGTGGACATCGGCGGGGGAACCTGCGAGATCGCGATCATCTCCCTGGCGGGCATCGTGTTCAGCCGCTCCGTCCGCGTGGGCGGCGACGAGTTCGACGACACCATCGTCGCGCACATGAAGAAGGCCCATAACCTCATGATCGGCGAACGCACCGCCGAGGAGATCAAGATTCGCATCGGGTCCGCCTTTCCCCTCGAGCAAGAACTGACGCTCGAGGTGAAGGGGCGGGACTTGTCGGCCGGTCTGCCGCGCACCGTCACGGTGCGCTCGGAGGAGATTCGCGAGGCGCTCCAGGAACCCCTCTCCAACATCTTGGAATCCGTACGCATCACGCTCGAACGCTGCCCGCCCGAGCTCTCGGCCGACTTGGTTGACCGGGGGATCGTCATGGCAGGCGGCGGCGCGTTGCTTCGCAACATCGACCGGTTGGTCTCCCAGGAGACCGGCCTGCCGGTGCACATTGCGGACGACCCGCTCAGCGCGGTGGCCACGGGTACCGGCAGGGTGTTGCAAGAGCTGGCGTTCCTCAGGCGCGTCGCCTCCTCCAGCACCTAGCCCCCATGCGCCATCCTTCCTCCTCCCCGGCCCACCGCGTTCGCCCCGCCAAACGGGACGAACCTTGCTGAAGCGACCCCAAACCATTGTCGTCTCCGCCGTCGCGCTCCTGCTGGTGCTGCTGCTCAACCTGCCGGCCGGCGCGGCCGCGCGACTCAAGCTGGCGTTGGGCGGCCTGTTCCTCCCCCTCCTGGGCATCTCCTCCGCCAGCCAGTCCTTCGTGGACCGCGCCAGCTACGAGCTGCTGCCCCGCGCCACGTTGATCGCCGAGGTCCAACGCCTGGAAAAGGACAACGCCGCCCTCCGGGTCGAGGCCGCCCTGGGCGCCGAGGCGGCGGCGGAGAACCAGCGGCTGCGAGCCCAGCTCGGGTCGCTGCCCCGCGGCGCCTGGCGCCCGCGGCTCGCCCGGGTCGTGGGACGCGATGCCTCCACGTGGTGGCGCACCTGCCTGATTGACTACGGGTCCCGGGATGGGGCCGTCGTGAACCAACCCGTGGTCACCGCCCAGGGCCTCGTCGGCCGCATTGCATCCGTCGGCCACAGCCACAGCCAAGTGGCCTTGGTGGGCGACGCCTCCTGCGGCGTGGCCGTGCTGGTTTCCGAGACGCGCGACCACGGGATCGTGGCGGGCGGGCAATCCACGACCGACGCCGGGATGGTGGAGATGACGACGTTCCAGCAGACGCCCGGGATCGTGTCCGGGCAGGTCGTCCTGACCAGCGGCGAGGGCGGCGTGTTCCCCAAGGGCCTGGTGGTCGGCACGGTGGTGGACGCGCGCCCGGCGCGGTCGGGCCTTTTCACGAGCGCGCGCATCCGGCTGGGCGCGCACCTGAACCGGCTGGAGGAAGTGTGGGTGTTGGCGCCATGAACTGGGCTTCCCCCATCGTGTTGTTCGTGGCGGGCTGGCTGGCGGCGTTCGCCCCGACCCAGTTCGTGGTGTTGCGCGACCTTTTGGGCGCGCCCGTGTCGTTGGGACCCGCCTTGGTCGTCTATGCCGCGTTCACGCACGGGCTTCCCACGGCGACGCTGTTCGCCGCGATGCTGGGGCTGGGGTCCGACGCGTTGTCCGGTTCCCGGCTGGGCTTGGGGGCGTTGATGCCAATTGCGGCGGCCTTCTTCCTGAGCACGCGGCAGCACCTGCTGCTGAGGGACGAGCGTTACGCGCAGTTCTGGCTGGGGCTGGGGGCCGGGGTGGCGCTGCCCCTGGGCCACGGCTGGATCCTCGTGGCCGCCCATGCCGAGCCGGCCATCGGGTGGCATTCGGTGCGGCAGTTGCTCGTGCTCGGGGTCCTCAACGGCGCGGCGTGCCCGGCGTTCTTCTGGGCGTTCGACCGGCTACGCCAATCCCTCGAATACCCCGCGGCCCCCACCTCGTTCCAGGCGGGGTTGCGGGAAATGAAGCGAGGTCGTTCCTAGGCCATGCTCGTCCTCGACCAAATCAACAAGGGCGACGGCTCGCTGCGCTTGGTGGCGTGGTGGGTGTCCGCCGGCCTGCTGGTCCTCGCCGCCGGGCTGTGGCGCATCCAGGTGATGCAAGGGGACCGATACCGCGAGCGGCAGGAGACGCAGTCGTTCCGGTCGGTGCGTGTGCCCGCGTTGCGAGGGCGAATCCTGGATCGCAACGGCCTTGCGCTCGTGGACAACCAGCCCCGGTACCGGCTGGACGTGTACCTCGACGAGCTGCTGCCGCAGTTCGCGGCGGAGGAGAAGCGACTTCGCAACCTCCAGCTCGCGGCCCGCGGCCTGACCAACACCGCGCCCGCCGGCCTGTGGGAACGCCTGGCCGCGCGTCTCGGACGCAAGCCCCGCCGGCCCTCCCTCAGCGCCAACGAGCGCGAGTGGCTGCGTCGCGCCGCCCGCCATGCCGTCGTCTCCAACATCGTCGGCCAGGTCAACCAACGCCTCGGGCTCCAGATCGTGAAGACCGAGGAGGACCTCTTCCGGCATTGGCAGCAACAGCGCGCCCTGCCGTTCCCCCTCGTCAACCGCCTCGCGCCCGCCCAGGTCGCCATCCTCACCGAGCAAGGCTCGTCCATCCCGGGCGTGGAGCTGGACCTGGTGCCCAGCCGGCTCTACCCGCACGGCCCGCTGGCCGCCCATGTCCTCGGCTACGTGAAGTCCACCGAGGACCCCGACCCCGCCGAGGATCGCGACTTTGACTACCGGCTCCGCGACTACCGAGGGGAGATCGGCCTCGAGGCCGCCTATGACCGGGTGCTGCGGGGCGTGGCCGGCGCCAAGAGCATCCTCATCAACTCCTCCGGCTACCGGCATCGGCAGGGCGAGGTGTTGCTGGAGGCCCCGGTCCCGGGCGACCACGTGGTCACCACGCTGGATCTTCCCCTGCAACGCATGGTGGAGAAGTCGCTCTCCCTCGTCTCCGGGGACGAGCGCGGCGCCGCCGTCGTCGTGGACGTCCGCAACGGGGACATCCTCGCCATGGCGTCCGCGCCGTCCTTCGACCCCAATGGATGGATCGACGGGATCCGCCGGGCGGACTACGAGCGGCTGCTGGACCCGAAGATGCGGCCAATGTTCAACCGGGCGACGTATGGCTCCTACAACCCGGGCTCGACCTTCAAGGTGATCACGGCCCTTGCCTGCCTCGACGCCGGGGTGCTGACGCCCGCGTCCGTGAACGAGCGCATGCACACGCTCGGCTACTACCGGCTCGGCCGGAACCATGTCATCGACGACACCGCCCCGGCGGGTGACTACGACTTCAACCGCGCCTTCATCAAGTCGTCCAACGCCTACTTCATCGAGCACGGCCTTCGCCTGGGCCTCGGTCCCCTGCTGTCCTACGCCCGGCGCTTTCACCTGGGCGAGAAGACCGGCCTCAGGATCCAGGAGGAGACCAGCGGCATCCTGCCGGAGGCGTCGGGGATCCCGAACGCGTTCGCCGCCGGCAAGACGGCCAACCTCTCCATCGGCCAGGAGCTCACCGTCACCCCCCTTCAACTGGCCCTGGTCTTCGCCGCCGTTGCCAACGGCGGGTCCGTCTGGTGGCCCCGGCTCGTGGATCACGTCGAGCCCGGCGAGGCCCTCTCGACGGAGGCACACCAGTCGGTGCGGTCCGGCCAGCTCCGCGACCGCATCGAGATCCCGCGCCCCCACCTCGCCATCGTCCATGCGGCGATGCGCGACGACGTGGCCCTGGACGACGGGACGGGCCGCGCCGCCCGCGTGCCGGGCTTCGCGGTTTGCGGCAAGACCGGCACCGCCGAGGTGAAGTCCGGGCGCAAGCTCGTGGACCGCATCACGTGGTTCGCCAGCTTCGCCCCGTTCGAGTCGCCCCGGTATGCGGTCGTGGTGATGGTCGAGTCCGGGGGGTCGGGCGGCCGCACCTGTGCGCCGGTGGCGCAACGCATCTACGAGCACCTGCGAGATCGCGAGCGCGGCACGCTCTCGCAAGGAGGGATGTCCCCATGAGCGCCCCCGCCGTGCCCCTTCCCCTGCCCCGCCTGCCACGCGAGCACGTCGTGGAACGGTCCCTTTGGATCGCCGTGCTGGGGCTGATGCTGGTGGGCTTCGCGTTCATCTTCTCCGCCACGGGGGCGAGCGAGACCGCCCGGGGCGCCGCGTGGTTCGACCGGCTCGCGGTGCGCCAGGCCATCGCCTACGGCCTTGGGGCGGGCTTGGTGGTGGCGTCGTGCCTGGTGGACTACTCCCGGCTCGCGCGTTGGTCGCTGGTGGCGTACTGGGTGTCCATCTCCCTTCTCGTGTGCGTGTACCTCTTCGGCGTCGAGCGGCTGGGTGCGAAGCGGTGGATCGCCCTGGGGCCCGTGCAGTTCCAGCCCTCGGAGTTCGCGAAGCTCGCCTTCCTGTTCGCCTTCGCCAACTTCCTGTCCCGCCCCCAGGGCGAGCTCGCCTCGCGCGCCATCTTTGCCAAGGCCCTGGGCATGGCCTTCCTCCCCTTCGCGCTCGTGCTCAAGCAGCCGGACCTGGGCTCGGCGCTCGTCTTCATGCCGTCGGCGATCGTCATGCTGCTGGTGGCGGGCGTGCCGGGCCGGCTTCTGGGCCGGTTCCTGGGCGGGGCCACCGGCGTCGTGTTGCTGGTGCTCCTCCAGGTGCTGTTCCTCCCGCCGCAATGGCGTTTGATCAAGCTCGAGGAATACCAGCGCCACCGGCTCCTCGTGTACTTCAACATGGACTTCGCCGACCCCGGCGCCTCCGAGGCCCAGCGGACGGCCGCGAGGGCCGAGAAGGCCAACAAGAGCTACAACGTGGACCAGGCCCTCATCTCCGTGGGCTCCGGCGGCCTCTGGGGCAAGGGCTGGCGGCAGGGCACCCAAGGCGCCTTGGGATACCTCCCCCGCGCCGTCGCCCACAACGACTTCATCTTCTCCGTCATCGCCGAGGAAACTGGCTTTGCCGGGTGCATCGTCGTGCTCGGCTTGTACGGCGCCGTCCTCTTCTCCGGCATCAAGGTCGCCGGCCAGGCGCGCGACCGCCTCGGCCGCATCCTCGCCTCGGGCGTCGTCGCCCTCCTTTTCACGCACGTGTTCGTCAACATCGGGATGAACATCCGCCTCATGCCCGTCACGGGCATCCCGTTGCCCCTGCTGTCCGCAGGCGGCACCTCGGTGGTGTGTTCGCTCCTGGCGATCGGCGTGCTCCAAAACATCCATCAGAACCGCAAGAACTACTAGTCAACCATCCTTTCCACCATGAGCTACCAAGTCTTCAAGAAGGGCCGCGGAGGATCCACGTTCAAGCCCTCGGGCGGCATCGCCGCCGGGCCAGCCCGCCCGGCCGCCACCCCGCAACAATCTTCGCAGTCGTCCCCGCCGCCCAGGACCCGGGACTCATCCGCGGCCCACGCCGAGGAACGCCGCAACCGCCGCCGCCTCGAGGAGGAAATCCGCCGCGCCGAAAACCTCGCCGCCGGCCTCCCCGAGGACGCCGTGCCCGAGTCCGCCCCGGACTATGCCGCCTCCGGGCGCGACCAGTCGTACCGGCGCCCCATCGACGACGACGACGAGTCCCATGAGCCCCGGCGGACGGGCGCCCGGCCCGACGACGACCGCGACCGTCGCGACGACGAGCGCGGCGACGCCGTCCACCGCGACGACGAGGGGGAACGCGACGAGGCCGGGGCAGATGGCGACGCGGATCGTGAGGGCGAACGCGAGGGCGAACGCGAGGGCGACTCCGACGCAGGGCGCGACCGCGCCCGGGGCGGACGCGGCCGACGAGGCCGTTCCCCGCGTCGGCGCGGGCGCGGCCGCGACTCGGATGACGCGCCGCGCCTCGACCGCGAGGGCCGCGGGGAGGGCCAGGAACGGGCCGGGGGCGATGATCGCGACGAGGATTCCGGGCGACGCGACGAACGGTCGCGTGCCCACGCCGAGCCTCAGAGGTCCGGCGGCCGGGACGCCGCCCGCAAGGTTCGGGAGCCCGTGGAGCCCGAGCCGAAGGTCTCGAAGGAGGTCATCATCAGCGCGGAGCCGCTCGAGAGCCGCGTGGCCGTGCTCGAGGACAGCCGGCTCGAGGAGTTCACCGTCGAGCGCACGAACGACGCCCGGCTCGTCGGCTCCATCTACAAGGGCAAGGTCAAGAACCTCGAGGACAACCTGAAGGCCGCGTTCGTGGACATCGGCTTCGAGAAGAACGCCTTCCTCCACTACTGGGACATCGTGCCCAGCTCCCTGGACTCCAACGTCGAGATCGTGGAGCGCCATGACGGCCGGGCGCGCCGCAACGACAAGCCCAAGTTCACCCAGAAGGACGTCCCCCGCCTCTTCCCCCCGGGCTCGGAAATCATCGTCCAGGTCACCAAGGACGCCATCGGCACCAAGGGGCCCCGCGTCACCACCAACCTCTCCCTGCCCGGACGCTACCTCGTCCTGCTTCCCAACTCCGACCAGTCCGGCATCTCCCGCAAGATCGAGAGCGGCGAGGAACGCCAGCGCCTGAAGAAGATCGTCCGCGAGCTCTCCATCCCCGAGGGCATGGGCGTCATCGTGCGGACCGCCGGCGAGGGGAAGCTCAAGCGCTACTTCATCCGCGACCTCGCCATGCTCCTGGAGGAGTGGAAGGAGGTGCAACAGCACATCAAGGAGCAGCCGCTCGCCACCTGCGTCTTCCAGGAGCCCGACCTCATCGAGCGCACCGTGCGCGACTTCCTCACCGAGGACGTGACCCGCATCGTCATCGACAACCACGGCAAGTTTGAATACATCCGCGACGCGATCGCCCGCATCTCCAAGCGGTCGTCCGGGCGCATCCACTTCTACAACGAGGCCGAGCCCCTGTTCGACCGCTTCAACATCACCCGGCAACTGGAGTCCGCCTTCTCCCGCCAGGTCTCCCTCAAGTCGGGCGGCTACCTCGTCATCGACGAGACCGAGGCGCTCGTGGCCGTGGACGTCAACACCGGCAAGCACAAGGGCGGCAAGGACCACGACTCCGCCATCCTCCGCGTCAACCTGGAGGCGGCCGACGAGATCTGCCGCCAGCTCCGGCTCCGCAACATGGGCGGCATCATCGTCCTGGACTTCATCGACATGCGCTCGCGCCGCGACCAGCAGCAGGTGTACCAGCGCGTCAAGGAGGGCCTCCGCCGCGACAAGGCCAAGACCCACGTCCTCGCCCTCTCCCCCCTCGGCCTCATGGAGATGACCCGGCAACGCCAGACCGAGTCCGTCCAGTCCTCCCTCTACGAGGACTGCGTCCACTGCCGCGGCCGGGGCTTCATCAAGTCCGCCGAGACCATGTCCGTCGAGATCCAGCGCAAGCTCACCGCCATCCTCAAGGCTCGTCCACGCGACGACTCCGACTTCCAGGTCAAGGTCGTCTGCAACCCCCGCGTCCTCGACCGCCTGCGCACCCGCGACGAACGCCTCCTCATCGACCTCGAGAAGCGCTTCTTCGCCAAGCTCACGTTCCGCCCCGACGGCTCCTTCCACAACGAGCAGTGGATCGTGTACAACGCGCTCACGAACGACGAGATCGCCCGCGCGGGCATCGACGAGCAGCACCATCAACACGGGGCCTAAACCACCCCTTAGCCGGAACGATTCAGTTGGGAGGGAAGTGATTGCGCCGCAGATTCTTTCGCAAGACGAGGAGTGAGCGAGGCGCGGGCCAGTGCCAGGCCCGTAACGAGCGAAGGACGAAGCTCTTGCGAAAGAAGATCCAGCAAGCACGACCGATC
>CAIYFP010000291.1 GCA_903925515.1 uncultured Verrucomicrobiota bacterium | reverse complement strand
TCCTCACGCCTTGCCCCGGGGCATTCTTGGAGCAACCCAACACCAGCGATTTGTGAGACACGACACTAGTATTGCCGGGTGGACTCGGTCTCCCGGATGGGCTGGACAGACTGGTCCGTGGTGAGCTCGACGGCGAGGCGGGCGTCGTCCTCGGAGGAAGCCCTCACTCGGACGCGCCATTCCGCGGAGGCCTTGGGTGCGAGCTTCTCGATGGGCTCGCTGCCATGGACGCCATCGGCGGGGCGGATGGGGGTGGTGCCATGCGCGGAGACGAACTCCTGGGAGGGGGGCAGGCGCACGGCGATGCGGACGCCGGTCTCGGCGGCGGAGCCTTGGTTGAGGAGGCGGATGAGGTACTCGACCTCGTTGCCGACCTCGACGGGATCCTCGACGTCGATGACTTCGAGGAGGATGGCGGACAGCCCAAGGACCTCGGTGGAGCAATCCGAGGTGACGCCGGGGATGGAGGGGGCGGTGGCGTCGGCATGGAATGAGAAGATGCCGAGGCGCTGCGGGTTGAAGGTGACGCAGGCCTCGCGGGAGGCGCCGGGCTCGATGGCCGCCCCGGGCCAGACGATCTTGTTGCCGTCTTCGAGGCGGCCGCCGCCGGTGACCTCCGCCGGGACGAGGCCTTCCGGGACGGGAAGGTAGATGGTGGCCATGGGCTCGGTGGCATCGCCGGTGTTGCGAAGGGTCAGGCAGACGCGGATGGAGCGCTTGAGGATGGAGCTGGATGGAGCGGAGCAATCGAGGGCGAGGGCCGGGACAGGTTGTTTGCCGAGGTCGATGATGAGGAAGTTGGAGCAGGCCTTGGGGGTCAGGCAGCGGTAGCGGCGGCCCATGGACACGAACTCGAAGGCGTAGGCCGGCGCGGGCTTCTTGCCTTGCCAGACCACGTCGAAGAGGCAGACGGGCCGCCCCTTCTCGCGGGTGGACATGAAAGGCAGGCGTTCGCCGACGGCGATGTCATAGGGCACGATGGGGGCCGTGTCGGCGGCCTTGAAGAAGTCGATGAGGCGCCCCTTCCAGCCTGCTTGGCGGAGCACCTCGGCGACGTCCTTGCGAAGGTCCGGGTCGCGGAATCTCCAGCGGAGGTCTTCCTCCGCGACCAAGGGATCCGCGAAACGCGTCGCGGGGTTTCCGAGTTGCGTGGCCCGGTGCTCGGCCCTTGCTGGCGTGCCCGTTGCGAGGACCAGCGCCAGGATCGTCGCGGGAACAAGCCCCCACTCCCGAGCAGCCGTCCTGAGGAACTTCATGGTGGCAGGCTTTCACGCCCCTCGTCGCGTGGCCAGCGCGGAGTTGGATTCCCAATCCTTGCATCCTTGCCGAGGGTTGTGAGCACAAGGGGCCCGGCACGTGCGCCGGTGGGCCACGATGACGGCAGGCGATGCCTTTGCGCCAAGGCGGCATGGTTGCCGGGCGTGTTGCCGCCCAGCCGCCGGGATGTCCGGAACGGCCATGCTTGCGTTGGGGGGGCGTCGGCGGTCGCCGTGCAACGTCAGGCTGCCAAACGGATCCATGCCTCGACGAGCCGAGTGGCGCGTGCGGCCACGGCGCGTGCGACGTCGAGGACCTCGGCGTGGGTGACTTGCTGGCCTTGGCCGGCGAGGCCAGCGGCGACGTTGGTGATGCAACTGAGTCCGGCGACGCGCAGCCCGCATTGGCGTGCGACGATGGCCTCGGGAACGGTGCTCATGCCGACGGCGTCGGCGCCCATGCGCGCGAAGGCGCGGATCTCGGCGGGGGTCTCGAACGAGGGCCCTTGCACGGCGGCGTACACGCCGTGGAAGACGGGGATGCGGGTGGCCTTGCTGGCCTTCTTGAGGCGAAGGAGAAGACCGGGATCATACGCGCGGGTCATGTCCACGAAGCGTTCGCGTCCGGGCGCGGTGGGTCCACGCAGGGGATTGGCCCCCATGAGGTTGATGTGGTCGGAGATCGCCATGAAGTCGCCGGGACGCGATCCGCGCCGGATGCCCCCCGCGGCGTTGGTGAGCAGCAGCTCGGAGACGCCCATGGCTGCAAGGACGCGGACCCCGAAGGTGACCTCCGGCCAGTCCAAGCCCTCGTAGTAGTGCGAGCGCCCGGCGAGGACGGCGACGGGTTGGCCATGCCATGTGCCGACGATGCAGCGCCCGGCATGGCCGGGCACGGATGCATCCGGGAAGCCGGGAATGTCCGGGTAGGGGATGGGGACGGCGTCGCGGATGGCGTCGGCGACGGGCCCGAAGCCGGAGCCGAGGACGATGCCGAGCCGGGGACGCAGATTGGAGCGTCGTTGGATGAGGCGTGCGGCGGCGTCGGGGCAGGGGGGACGCGAGGTCCTCATGGGAGGGAGGGCGGGGCGTCGTGTCGGGGGACCGGAGATGGAGAGGGGGCCGTTGGCGCGGCCGGGAAGGATCCCGGGTCGAACCCGCGTGACTGGGCGGCCCATCCGCCAGCCATGAGGCGCAGGAGGTGGGCGAGGGCGTCGGCGTGGCTCCATGAGCGCTCGGCGGCCAGTTGATGGGCGCGCTTGAGCAACTGCGAGGCCATGGCGTCCGCGCGGTCCTGCGGGCAGCCCATGGCGCCGAGGATGGAGGCGACCTCGGGGACGCCGGGGTTCATGGAGGGGTCAGGGGAGGATTGCGGCGGACTGGATGTAGTCGAGGCGCGGGAACTCGGCCTTGAGGTAGGCGTTGCCCTCGGACTGGATGCGCATTTGGTTGGGGCCGCGACCGCGGGGAGCGCCCTCGCCATACTCGCCGTTGATCTTGTCCACGACGTCCATGCCCTCGACGACCTTGCCGAAGGGGGAGAATCCCATGGAATCGAGACGGTTGTTGTCCACGAGGTTGATGAAGAACTGGGTGGTGCGGGTGTTGGGGCCGGCCATGGCAAAGGTAACGGCGCCCCGTTGGTTGCTGCCCTTGACGGGGTCGTCCGTGATGCGGGCCTCCCGCCATGCGGCCGCGACCTTGGGGTCGCCGTGAATGCCGAACTGTCCCATGAAGCCGGGAATGACGCGGAAGAAGGCGATGTCGGTGAAGTAGCCGGACTTGACGAGGTTGTAGAAGCGGTCGGCGCCATTGGGGGAGGATTC
>CAIYFP010000290.1 GCA_903925515.1 uncultured Verrucomicrobiota bacterium | reverse complement strand
CTTCGCCCGAGCCCAACTCGCCGGCGGGGGGGGCAATTCGATCGCCCACCACCGCCACCTCGTTCACCACCCGGGGGGCCAGAAGCGGGTTGGACCATTCCAGGGTCTGCCCGTTCCATGCCTTAAGGCTCCCCGCCACGGGGTTCCCGATGAAATTAGTGTCCCGAAGGTTCGGAACATGCCACGAGAACACCCGCTCGAACCCAATGAGGTTGCCGGAGGTGTAACGAAGCAACGTGCGGTGCGCGGGCTGCGTCGCATCCAAGTACGTGAAAAACCTAAGGTCTGAGGTGAACCGCGCACGCGGGCGGTCCAAGGGATCCTGATACTCAATCGTAGGGGCATTTTGCAGGTCCAAGGGTACCGCCGTGGCCTCGGCATCCCTCGGTGTGGCCACCTCGGGGCGCACGTATAGGCTGTAACGCTCAATTTCCGTGGGCCACGTCAGCTTGTAACGGGCAAAGTGCCTCGGCCACTTGATGCCCGCCACGCCCTCCTCGTTCCAATACACAAGGTAATCATTGAGATTCTGGGTCTCGCGCACGGCATAGTAGGCCGTTCGCTTCCCGGTCCCGGCGTTGTACAGGAAACCAAATGTCTCGCCGATCGCCTGCTGCAACGGCTCCGGATCCATGGCGTCCGGATCTTCCCCGTCGGGCGGAACCAAGCGCTCGCCCAGGTCCACTTGGACGTCCTTGGGAACCGGCTGCTGCAAGACGTCCACAACCTCAAACCCCAAAGGCACATGGGTGCCGTCGCCGCGCGAGTCCCCGAGCATCTCCACGAAGACACGGCCTTCCATGTTGTAGGCGTAGATCGTTCCCAACTGCTGCTCGTACCAAAGCGTTCGCAACTCCTGCAATGGCGCATTGGTGCTGCCGTCCGTGGGCTCGCTGGCACCGATCGTCTTGAACTCGGACGCCACCGTCCGCGGGAACTGGGAGCTGTACACAATGTTAATGGCACCCACGCGGGCCTTGGGAATCAGGATGGGCTTGCCCGTGGGCTGGAACGCCTTTTGCGTCCAATACATGTTCTTGGGGGGCTTCACCGGCGAGCCCGAGACCACATATCGTTCGGTGTTCAGCAGAAAGATATTGGCGCCATTGGTGTAGTAGCTCTGCGAACCCCGTGTGTTGACGTGCACGGGCAGGTTCGCCGCCGTGTAGGCCGTGTTCTTGATCCATGTCACCGTGATCGGGCCAGGCTGGATGGCGTGCACCTTCCGGGCATGCGGGCTCCAGTAGTAGCCGGCACCTGCATGCGCATTCTCCGTGAACGGCTCGGGCAACCAATAACCCTCCGCCGCCGAACTCGGCAGAAGCACCCCCTTCTCGTCCGTCTTGGGGGCCTCGATGACATCCCCAAATAGCAAGGAGCTCTGCCGAACCAGGAATGGATGCGCCACCATGGCCCTGCGCTGGATGAGGACCTCGCGTCCCGTCGAGTCCTTCCCCACCGGCAGCCTCATTTCCTTCGCCACCTCCAAGCCATAGGCGGTCGTGTTCGCCGCCATCACCCCGGACTCCTTGAGCGCCGTCCACCGCGCCTTGGTCAAGCCATGCGTCCCGCCCAACAAGATCAACCCTTGGAACTGGCCGGGCGTGGGCGGAACCCAAATGCCCGTGGATTCATTCGACGTCGGCCCACGCCCGTCCGAACCCGGCGGCGTCCCCGCCGTTCGCGAGATCGGCACGCCCCGAAGACTCTGCAAGTTCGGCGTGTTCAGCGTGTCGCGGTACTCGAAGGGCAACGTCTGGGCCACAGCCCAATTCATCGTCCACCCGGCCAAGATCACAGGCAAGGCCCGACTCAAGATGGCATGCAATCTCATGGAATGAGGCTTCGTTGCTTGGCTGTTGGTTTGGCCACGAAACACTCGGGAGCCTAGTAGGCCCCGATGATCATGAAATTGAAGCTGGCATCTCGATTGAACCAGCCCCCGCCGTTCGGGTCGAGGTATTTGCACCAGATGTCGAATTGGCCCCAGCCCGGCCCCGTTTGGTTGTCAATAATGTTGTTGGCCGTTGAGGTCTGGGAAACCGAAAACGTGAATGGGTTGGATCCAGTGCCCGTTACGATGCAAACAGGGTGGGGGCTTCCGCTGAACGGCGTCGTCAACGTGATGCGATACCGCCCAGTTGATATCCGTTGGACCGAATGCGCCGTCTGATTCTGCTCAGGCGGGTCGTTCAGCGTTTGGTTGGAAGGGTTGTACAGGTAAATGCCCGTCACAATCCGGACGGGCGCATTGTTGGCGAATCCATGCCCAGCCCTCGCCAGGGGCATGCCTCCCCGCAAGGCGGATGTCATGGCGACATTGGTGAGCGTGGCGGTGCCGACGGTTATGTTGGGCGCGCTCAGGGCTCCCGCTGTGTTGAGGTTCGCGGCGGTCACCGAGCCTGCCGTGAGAGCGTTGGTGACCACGATCGTGCCCGCCGTGAGGGTTGGAGTGGAAACACTGGTCGATGCCGCCACCGTCGCACTTGTTACTTGGTTCGTCGCCACCACGCTCGCCGCCGTGACGCCGTTCGTGACGCTCAACGATCCCGCCGTCAACGCGTTCGCCACCAGCGACCCGCTCACGGTCAGCGTGTTGCCCGAGCTCGTCAGCAAGTCCGCGCCCGTCGTTTGCACCAGCTTCACCGCGCTCGCTGCAAGATAGGCATACGGGGCGGACAGCAGCCGTACGCGCGGCAGGATCTCCACGTCCGTGTTGCCTGTGCCCACCCCCTTCACCGTGACGCCCACATAGCGATCCGACGCCGAGGCGCCCACGAACAAGGAAGACAGGTTCACCCCGGCATTCGGAACACCCGAGACAGGGCCGCCCTCGCCCAGCAACACGCTGAAATAGCCCTTGTCCAACGTCACCGTCTGCTGCTCGCCCCACAGGACCTCGCCGCCCTGTTCCGAGTCATGGATGCGAAACACCACGTCGTAGGCCTTGGGCGCCGTGTTGCCCAACGGCACGCCATCGGCGCCAGTTAGGAAACCTTGGTACGTCATCCGCTCCGGCGGCTTCGGCGTCGCCTGTGCCAGGACGTCCCCGGCCGCCAGCAACGCCACCCCCATCAATGCACCCGCCATCCGCCGCACCCTCGTCCACATGTCTCGCTTGTGTTGCATGTCTTCCTCCTGCTGTTTGCTAAATCGTTTTGGTTGGAAATGTTTGGAATCAGCCCA
Organism: uncultured Verrucomicrobiota bacterium; assembly: GCA_903925515.1. Taxonomy (GTDB): domain Bacteria; phylum Verrucomicrobiota; class Verrucomicrobiia; order Limisphaerales; family UBA9464; genus UBA6176. The sequence continues at coordinate 1,860 of CAIYFP010000290.1, read as the reverse complement.
ATCCGTCCGATCGGGCAGAATCCGGGAGTCTAAGGCTGTACCGCCTCCACCGCCGAGATCCGCGTCAGGCTAAACAATCCGCGCGCCTCGAATTGCCGCGTATCGACCTTCCCGCCCCCGCGCGCCAGGCCCTTCACCCGCACCACCTCCGAGTAGTTCCCGCTCAACGAACCCCCGGCCGCCGTACGGCTGTTGAAGTCGTCCTCCGGCGGCGTCACCACCAACGTGATCTCGCGCTCCACCGCATACGATTCCGACCCCTGCGGCACCGTCTGCCGGAACGTGGCGTTCAGGTTGTCGTGGTCCGGGTGGTACTGGTGCACGAACGGGTTTGTCCCCGAGTCGTCATGCGCCGTCGTCACCGTCGCCTTCGCCGTCGCCCCGGGCACCACCGGCCCGGTGAACGGCCAACCCTCGTTCCCCTCGCTGAACGGCAGGTGCACCGCGCTCACCCGACGCGCCTCCGCCAACAGGTTCCGGTCCAACGTCGCCTCCTTGCGCGCAAGGATCGCGTTCGACTGGCTGTCATGGCCCGTGAACACCCGCTGGAACAACCGCGCCGGCCCGCTCGCCGGGTTGTGCACGATCAACCGCAATGGGTACGTCGTCGGCACCCCCGTGATCGACGTGTCGATGTTCGTCACCGCGTACTTCCCATCCACGCCGACCACTGGGTTGTTCGCGGGGTCGCGCTGGTACTTCTTGAGGTACTGACCCACATCGGTGACCTCCGCGCTCCCCACCCAAAGTCCGCTGTACACCCCCACCTTCGCCGTGACCCCCACGTCCACCTGCGAGTGCCCCAGCGAATCCGTGAACCGCAGCACCGACGCCAGCAGGTCCCCGGGGTTGCCGGCGTTCACCGACCGGTCCATCCCAAGGATCACCTCCACCTCCGACCCCGACTGCCCGGCCGGGGCCAGCGTCCACGTCAGCGTGCTGTTCGCCGCCAACGCCGTGTAATGGTACGCCAGGCTCGTGGGGGCCTTGCGCGCACCCCGCACCAGCAACGGCGGTAGTCCCGTCACCAACGGTTGCCCCGCCGGGGCCGTCTCCGACGCCAGCATGCGCATCGTCGCCGTCACCGTCCCGGCCGTCAGGTTGCGCACCCGCACGCCGATGCTCCGCAGCGTGTCGCCGTAGTTCAGGATGCCCGTTTCCGACACCTGCACCTCCAACGGGCCGAAGTAGCGATTGAAGTAGTTCCCCGACTGGATCCAGTACGCTTGGCCGCGCGCCATCGAGGTGGTGCGAAGCCCGAACACCCGGCCCGGGTTGCCGCCGCCCAAGGGCCCGCCCACGTACCGGTAGAACTCCGCCGCCTGCTTCAGCTCGGTCGGCCCCTTGGCAAGGAACGAGTCGAACACGGGCCCGGCGTTGTCCGGGACGGGGAACCCAAGGAAGTTGAGGCCCGACGTGGTCCATGTGTACCGGGGCGCGACCGCCTTGCCCTTCAAGGCCCATGCGTAGGTCGGCACCGTGTCCTTGACCTTCACGAGGAAGGCCATGTTGGGGATCATGCGAGTCAGCGCTGAGTTCGGTCCCTTTGCACGCGACCAGCTCGTCCACCGGCTGTCCGTGGTCGCCGGCGACTGCGGGCTTTCCACGAACTGCTGCGCCGAGAGTTCCGGCCGCCACAACCAGACCTCCTCGATCGCAAACGACGGGTCCGGTGCCACGAGCTCGTCGATCGTCGCATGGCTGGGGTCCACGTGCAGGAACACCGCGTTCCAGCCCGCCTTCAGGTCCAGCGTCTGCGTGAGCCACTGCGCCCGGGCCACCCCAAACGACAGCAGCAACAGCGACGGCAGCAGCCCGAGCCGCTTCAGCGTCGGCATCCACCCCGCTCCCGCACACCCG
>CAIYFP010000289.1 GCA_903925515.1 uncultured Verrucomicrobiota bacterium | reverse complement strand
GGCGATTCTGGACGATGCTGACCCATTACCACGCGCAGATCTGGAAAGGCTCGGAACTGGCACGCTCGCTGGGCACGTCCGAACCGACAATGCGCAAGTATCTGGATCTCCTGAGCTCAACCTTCATGGTGCGGCAACTGGCGCCGTGGCATGAGAACCTCGGCAAGCGGCAGGTGAAAGCGCCGAAGGTTTACCTCAGGGATTCCGGACTGCTGCACTGCCTGATGCGGCAGATGTCCTTCGCCGATCTGGAAGCACATCCGAAACTGGGCGCGTCGTGGGAGGGATTTGCTCTCGAACAGGTCTTGAGTATCACCGGCGACCGCGACGCCTATTTCTGGGCCACGCACGGGGGCGCGGAACTGGATCTGCTGGTGAACCGGGGCGGGAAGAAATACGGCTTCGAGTTCAAGTATGGAGACGCGCCGTCCATGACGAAGTCCATGCACACGTCGTTGAATGATTTGAAACTGGAGCGGTTGGTCGTGGTGCATCCGGGCAAGGATTCCTACGAGATGAACGACCAGACGGAGGCGGTGGCCATCACCCATCTGCGGGCGCGGCTGTCGCAACTGGGCATGGGAGGGGAACAAACATGATCCGGATCCCTTGAGTGAGTTCTGGGCAAAGGAAACTTTTCAGCAACGTTCCGAAACCCATGTAAATCTGCCGGTTTGAAATCCACGGTTTTGCCGGGTTCTTGCGGACGTTTTCTTCCGATATAAGCGCCAGCGTTTCTTCCTTCTTCCGGTGGAGGCCCAATGCGTTCAAGGCCCAATAGACCTGATCAGGTCATCAGTCTCCCGTCCTGGGAAGAGCAGGTCCCGCTAAACCAGCGCGGCCAACGACAGGAAAGACTCCGTCGAAACGGAGTCAGTAAAGACCTCCCTGAGAACAATTCCCGAAGATCTCTCCGAGGATCCGAGAAAGGGAGAACGCCCAATGGTTCCAGGGTCTGAAGTGACGCTCGAAAGCCTCCAAAGCCATTTTTCCGAAGATCTTTCCGTGGATCTGCCCCTCGCAAATCAGCTGCCCAAGCCCTGGGCGATTCCGCCTCCCCTCTCAAAGCCCTTCAATGGGAAGAAATAGGGTGCCAGGTCATCAGTCTGCCCTCCAGTCCGAGAACCGCGAGGATGGCGGCAGGAATCCAGAACGCTCGTTTCGACAAAGGCCGTTTCATGACTCAACGGTGAAGGGTTAGCACCCGCCAACGTTCACCCGTCCTGACCTAAAATAATTGTGCGTTTTGATATCGGGCGGGCATTGGTGAGTGGTGATGGCCATGGCACCAACAGTTCCATCGATCGACACACGTTCTGATGCAGAGCTACTCGAGGACTTTGCGCAGAACGCCTCAGACTTGTCCTTCGAGAGCCTGGTTCGACGACATTCACACTTTGTCCACGCCACAGCATTGAGGCACCTCGCCGGGAATGCATCAGCGGCGCAGGATGTTTCACAAATTGTTTTTCTAGAACTGGCGCGGCAGTCCGGATCCCTAATCCACCATCCCAACCTAGCCGGTTGGCTTCATAGAACCACACGTTGGGTTGCGAGTCGGCAGGTGCGAAGCGAGAGCCGTCGGCGCCATAAGGAGGAGTGGAACCGGCAGGACATCCTAACGGCACTGGAGTGCCCAAATTCGGATGCGGAGCCCGATTGCGCATCCCTGGTTCCATTTCTTGCCGAGGCTCTGAAGTGCCTTAGCGAACGCGAGCGTAAGGCCCTGCTGTTGAGATACACCGATGGATGCTCTTGGCAGGAAGTAGGGCAAACCTTGGGTCTCACTGGGAACGCAGCCCGGATGAGGGCCAACCGCGCTCTGGTACGCCTCCGCCGTCATCTGGAACACCAGGGCATCGTGTCGTCCCCATCCCAACTCTCCGCAGTCCTTATTCAATTTGGAGACGCCAAGGTGACTCCGTTTCCGGAGCTGATTGCGATTCAAACTACTCCGCAACCGGTTATCGGCTTCACGTCAACTTCCACAGTACTCACCGCTTCTGTCATGAAGACCCTTCCTTACGCCGCAGGTCTGCTGATCGCCGGATTCCTCACGTCGATCATTCTCTGGCAGCATCATCAATTGGCCTCACTCCGAAGACACGCCACCAGTCTTCAAAACACGATAGATGGATCACGCGCGGAAGCAGCCACGGGATTGAAACCCTCAGTCTCGCCGATGCTGCCAGATGTCCATGCAGAGTTGCTGCGCCTGAGGGGCG
>CAIYFP010000288.1 GCA_903925515.1 uncultured Verrucomicrobiota bacterium | reverse complement strand
TTGAGGGGAGGCGGCGATGGCGCACGGCTTGTTCGAGGAGATGTGCGGGTGGGAGAACCTCTGGCAGGCATGGCGCAAGGCGAGCAGCGGGAAGCGCCGGAAGCCGGGTGTGGCGGCGTTCGAGGCGCGCTTGGAGGAGAACCTCAGTCAACTAGGAGAGGAGCTTCGCTCGGGCACGTGGCGACCTGGCGCCCACGTGAGCTTTCATATCCACGAGCCGAAGCGCCGTTTGATATCGTCGGCTCCCTTCCGTGACCGCGTGGCGCATCATGCGTTGTGCAACGTGACGGTGCCGTTGCTGGAGCGTTCGTTTGTGGCGGACTCGTTTGCGAACCGCGTGGGATATGGGACGCACCGGGCGTTGGATGCATGCCAACGGCATGCGCGACGGCATCGGTATTGCCTCGCGATGGACGTGCAGCAGTTCTTCCCGAGCGTGGACCACGAAATCTTGATGGGCCTGATCCGGCGGCAGGTGCGGGATGAGCGTGTGTTGGCCATGGCAGGGCATGTGTTGGCGGGTGGCGCGGGGGTGTTCGAGGGGCATTCAAGGCCGTTTTACGGCGAGGACGATGACTTGTTTGCCGCGCTGCGGCCCCGGGGGTTGCCGATTGGAAACCTCACGAGCCAGGTCTGGGCCAACGTGTACCTGACGCCTTTCGATCATTTTGTGAAACGGGAGCTTCGTTGCCCGGGGTACGTGCGGTACGTGGATGACTTCAGGTTGTTCGGGGACGATTGGCGGGAGATGTGGGAATGGCGGGACCGGATTGCCGAGAGGCTGGGGCGTTTCCGGCTTCGGGTGCATCCCCGTGCGCAACCCCGGGGTGTTGGGGAGGGCGTGCCGTTCCTTGGATTTCGCGTGTGGGCGAGCCGTCGCCGCGTGAAGGCGCGGAAGGTGCATCATGCGGGCCGAAGGCTTCGGCGTGTCGCCGGGCAGGTGCGCGCCGGGAGCATGCCGCCGGCGAAGCTGACGGAGGCGGTGGTGGCATGGGTAAACCATGTGTCGCGGGCAAACACGATCGGGTTGCGCAAGTCCGTGTTGCGGGGCTTTCGCCGGGACGATTTCTAAAAACGGCAGGTGCAGAAGGCTTCATGGAAGGCGAAAGGCCACGAGGTCAGGGCAGGTTGGCCCTTTGGGATGAAGCGTGGACATCACCCATTGGATGAGACCCAGGTGGCCCGGTCCGGATGGCCGGCGGGAGCGTTTGCCGGGCGGCACCATGGCAGGGCCGAGTCGGCCCGGGCTGGATTGAAGCCAGCGGCAGGATGCCGCTGCCACCTTCCATGGAGGCCTTGTGAAAGTGGAAGCGGCTTCCAGCCGCTTGCATGGCTCGGAGGCAGGATGCCATGGCCACATGGCCCACGGCGCAGGGAGGCATGTCATTCCATGGCGGGCGCGTGAGGGCACGCGGCCGTAACCGTTAAGATTGATACGCAACACCTGTGCATGCGGGAAACCACATGCCACGGGCGGCACAAGGACTCTTGGCTTCTCGCGTGCCAGCGATGGGTGTGGGAGGATCCCTGTTTCGTGTGCTTTGTGTATTTCGTGGTCCCAATCCTTCGCGGCGCCGAGGGATATGGATGGGATTCCTTGTTCCCACCGGCGGCAGCATGCCAGCCGAACGAACCCGGATGTGCCCCGTCCGCGCCCCGGGGTTTGCTTGGCCACGAAACACGCGAAATACGCGGAAACCTTCGCCATGAGGCCACGGGCCATCGACGGAATGAGGCGTGGTTGCGGTCCCCAAATCCTCGCGCAAGGAGGTGGGAACCTCGCGGTCCGCAAGCGGGCGAATTGCGGCAGGCTTCGTGCCAATACGCGGTCGTAGCGGATGGGCATCCACCCCGGCACGGGTATCCCTGTGACCGCATTCTTCGCGTCTTCTCGTGAGCAGATCCCCGCTGCATGCATCATGGAATCCGTGCTTGGGAGGCCTTGTTTTTTGAATCACGCGAAGACGCCAAGACGCGAAGAGTGCCGACAGGGTCCGCACTCGGGCGGGGCCGCGTGGGGCGAGAACCGGCCACTCAAGAACTCCTGATGCGGAGATCCGGGGACACGTTCCTCGGTTGCCGCCCATGGCATCGGCTGCTGTGGGAGTGGGCTTGGCTCAAGAACGGCTTACGCGGGGATTAGGGCGGGGATCAGAGGATTGCCATGAGGGGTTGTCCGGGAGCAGCCTTTCGGCAATCCCCATGAAGAAGCTTGCGATGGTCGTTGGCGTGGCGTGTGCCGTGGCAAAGGTTTTGGCACAGGGCAATGCGGTCGTGCCCTTGTGGCCGGCCGGGAAAGTGCCCGGGGCCCTTGGTCAAGGAACGAACGACACGCCCACGTTGACGGCCTACTTGCCGGGCGAGGGGAAGGGCCATGGCGCCGCGATGGTGATCTGCCCCGGGGGCGGCTACGGCGGGCTCGCGCCGCATGAGGGCCGCGACTACGCGTTGTTCCTGAATCGCGAGGGGGTGGCGTGCTTCGTGTTGAAGTATCGCCTTGGGAGCCATGGATACCGCCATCCCGTCATGGTGAACGACGCGGCGCGCGCGGTGCGGTTGGTCCGGGCGCGGGCGTCGGAGTGGGGCGTGGACCGGGACCGCGTCGGGATCATGGGGAGCAGCGCGGGCGGGCATCTTGCTTCCACGTTGATCACGCATTTCGACGGCGGGGACCCGGGCGCGCCGGACGCGGTGGAGCGCGAGAGCAGCCGCCCGTCGTTGGGCGTGTTGTGTTATCCGGTGATCACGATGGGGGCGTTCACGCACCATGGGTCGAGGAGCAACCTGCTCGGGCCGGAGCCGGACGCGGCGTTGGTGGAGGATCTGAGCAACGAGAAGCGCGTGAGGAAGGACGGGCCGCCGGTGTTCGTGTGGCACACCGTGGAGGACACGGCGGTGCCGGTGGAGAACGCGATGTTGTTTGCGGACGGGATGCGGAAGGCGGGCGTGCCGTTCGACCTGCACGTGTACGAGAAGGGGCGCCATGGGATTGGATTGCGGGCGGCGCCGCCGGCGTTTGAGAACCCGCATCCATGGGCGCGCGACATGGTGTTCTTCCTTCGGGAACGCGGCTTCCTGAAGTGAAGGGGAGGAGGCGGGCGCCCCCGGGGGTCGCGGGCGTCAAGGGACGGGCGGCCTTGGGGGGCCCTCGTAGGGGCGTGCCCCGCCGGCCGGCACGTCGTCCGGGCTGGCGGTGGCAAGGCGTGGGTCGCTGGTGACGGGCGCGGTGATGTAGCCGTGGAACCGGCCCATCCAGTAGGCCAGGAGCCAGCCGCCGGGCTCGGCGACATCCCGGCCGCCGGTGCCGCCGTCCTCCTGCATCGTCCATGCATCCCAGCGCATGGGCTGGTGCTCGCGCGGGGAGAAGGCGCGGACGCCGCCCTTGTGGGGCAGCAGGCCGGGCGGGGGGCGGAGGTCGGCACGGTGGGAGTTCCGGAAGCTCCAGACGCGCAGGTCGAGGGGCCATTCGCGGAGGTGGGCGACGGCGGCGGCGGGTTCGCAGTCGTTGCCGGTCAACGCGCCGTAGAGGAACAGGAAGAAGGGGTTGCGCTCGATGCGGGTGATCTCGTGGCTGCGCTCATGGCCCCGCCTGTAGAGGGCGCGAAGGTCCGGGTTCATCTCCCGTCGCAGGAGATTCCACCATGACCAGTATGCGAGCTGGTCCTCGAAGTGGGCGATGTCCTCGGGCGGGTGGGTGGACCGTTGCCGGAGCGTCCATCCGGGGTAGCCGAGCTGGACGAGGCGTTCGTAGGCCTTGCTGAAGCGGTCCTCGCCGGTGATGTCGGCGGCGGTTTTCATGAAGCTGAGCAACTCGACCGCCAGGAGCCCGCGGTCGAAGCGGCCCTCGTCCGTGGCAAGGTAATCCGGGTCCCATCTTCCCCAGCGGGTGGGCTGGCCATCAATGTCGATCAAGCGCCAGCCATGGTCGATCAAGTGGTCGGCCATGGACGCGAGGTGCCTCCGTGCTTGGTCCAGTTCGGCGCCCTGCGCCACGAGGTCCATGAAGAGGGCGACCGCGTAGAAGTGCGACGCCACCTCGTCGCTGGAGGTGTCTCCCTTCCACTCGAAGTTGCCGTCCGCCGTGTCGTGCCACTCGGCGGCGTACCCGCCCGAGCCATGGCCGGCCTTGTGACCGCGCTCGCCCTTGGCCCATGCGGACCTTGCGGGGAAGCCGGGGATGCCCGTCATCCGGACGAGCCATCGGAGGGCATGGAAGGTGTTGGTTGCTTCGGCCCTTGCGGCCGGGTCCTTCGTGACGGCCCAGCGATAGCACTGCGCCGCGAGGTAGTCGCCCGTGTAGCCGCCGTCGTTGTCGCTGACCTCGCGCACGAACTCCCCGAGGGCGTCGTCCCATTCGAGCTTGTGGGTGAAGCCGAGCCGTTTCTGGCCCCACTTCTCAAGATGGTGCTCATACCATGCCGCCTTGCGGGCGAGGGTGAACGGCTCCAGCCGAATCTCCGCAAGGCCGCCGGCCGTGGCCACCCATGCGCTCCGGCCTTCCACGGCGATGCCATGTACTCGGTCGTTTGGGAGCCATCGATGCCCCGCAAATGCGTGAAACTCCCCGGCGCGCGTCCTGCGGACGACGCCATCGGCCGTGCCCATCCAAAGGTCGCCATCGGAGCCGGCGGCAAGGCACGTGACATCCTCGAATGGAAGCCCTTGCTCCCCGGCCACCGGGTGCAGCGTCATGCCCCGCAACTGGGCCATGCCCCGGCGCGTCCCAATCCACAACGCCCCGTCGAGGGCCACCACGTCGCGGGTCTCGGGGGATGGAAGCCTTCCGAACTCCCAGCCTTGGTCGGCGGGGAAGCCGTACACGTCGAGGCCCCCGAACCGTCCCCGGTCCATCGCCGCGAGGCGTCCCTCCCCGAGCAACCAGAGGTTTTCGTGCTGCACGACAAGGCGGCGGGGCCTGTAGGGCGCGGCGTTCGTCACGAGTGCCGACACTGCGGCTCCACGAAGCCGAAGCAGCCGGTCCCCCGCCGCGAAAACCGTTTCGCCGCGGAAGCGGACGACATCTTGGACCGGGCCGGCGTGGAGGCGTTGCCACTTGCCTTCCCCGAGCCGGTGCAGTCCTTCCGGCCCGGTCGCGAAAAGCGTCCCATTCAACGAAACGAGACGGGAACGTGCCGGGCTGTTGGACGTGACCCGGACGAGGTTGGTGCCATCGACGGCGAAGAGGGTGTTCAGCGACAACGCGAGGACGGAGCCGCCGTGAACGGTCACCGACTCGATGCCGGGCCCGGCCACGGGCCATTGCCTGCCGGTCTCCTGGAGATAGACGGCATCGGCAATCACTTGGTCCGGGCGCGCGGAGTTGGCGGCCGGTGGGGGCGTGGCGGCGCGGGCTGGCAACGCGAGCGCGAGGGCGGCGACGATGGGACGCAGCATGGCGAGGAGTGGGAGGGATGGGGCGGATGGCATGCAAGAGTGGAACGTGGCCCCGGAATCCTGGATGCGGGGTCACCCGGGCCACGGTTCCCGCCCGTCGCGCGGGCCAAACCGGCCGAAGGCGGCGCCGCGACCCGCCGGTCCTTGCGCTCCGCCGTGGGGCAGGGGCCTGCCTTACCCTTGATCGAGGGCCTCCCGGTCTTCGTGCAGGCGGACGAGGCGCGCATAGAGGCCGTTGGCGCCGAGGAGCATCGCGTGGCGACCGCGCTCCTCGATGCGACCGTGGTTGAGCACGAGGATTTGGTCCGCGCCGCGGATGGTGCCGAGGCGATGCGCGATGACGAACGTCGTGCGGTGGCGCATGAG
>CAIYFP010000287.1 GCA_903925515.1 uncultured Verrucomicrobiota bacterium | reverse complement strand
TTCAACAACCGGGTCAACACGGACGTGAGCATGCTGACCCAGGCCGGGAAGCGATGGGAGGGCGACGTGGCGCTGAACCTCGACACGATCAACAACTATGGGTTGATCGAGATTTATGAGACGGTGCTGAGGCGGGGTCGCTCGTTGAGCATCGAGTCCGGGTTCAACTATGGCCCTGCGAACGACGCCCTGCTGCTGGCGGCCGGATACCTCAGCGACCTCTACATGCTTATCGGCAACGAGGCCTGGGCCGACGCGGCCAACCCCACCATTGGCATCGGCACCGCCGACCGGAACTACGGGGACATCGCGACCTCCTTGTTTAGCTTCAAGGGCCAGATGCCCACGTTGCTGGAGGAGGAACTCGGGTTGTTGCGAGGACGCGACGACTTCTTCCTTCCCGGCGTGGAGGTGGCGCCGGTGTACAACCGCCTGGTGTGGAATTACACGCGTGGCATTGACGCCGGCGAGGTGATCTACGCGTTGAATTACAACATCAAGGAGAAGGCGGACACCGCGGCCGACGGCGTGATCAACGCGGCCGACGCCGCGTCCATGTATCCCCAAGGCCACGGGGATGCCTATGGGCATTACCTCACGGCCATCAAGGGCTATTACTCGTTGCTCTTGAACGCCAACTTCGACTGGGTCCCTCGCATCGAGGCCGTGAACATCCTCGGGAAGCCCGTCTCCGTGGATTACCAGGATGAACGCAAGTTCGCCGCCGCCGCCGCCGCGATGGCCCGGGCAGGCCGGCAGGTCTTCGACCTGACATGGCGCAAGGATTACCAATCGGTTCGAACCCGGGGTTGGTCTCATCTTTCGCCCGTGCGGGAGAACACACAGCGCGGGTTTGTGGACACGGCGACCGGCGTGACGAACCGAACGGTTAGGACATGGGGCGCGGATCATTGGGCGAGCCGCGTGTCGCAGGGCACGTACCTGAACTGGGTCGTGGGCAATGCCATCCTGCCGGCGATTGATCCCGACCCCACGCACGAGGGCATCCAGAAGGTGGATCGATCCAACGTCCCGGAGCTGCGTGAGCTGGCCATATTGGCGTCTGGGCTGAACGCCTCGATGGATTCCTGCGAGGGCGGGCTCTCGCCCCTGGGGATTTCCGAAGGAGGCCTTGCCTTGGACATCAACCCGAATCAAATCGGGGGCGCGGCCGCCGGAACTCATTTCGACCAGGTGTACCAGCGCGCCATCCAGGCGCTGAAGAACGCGCAGTCGGCGTTCGACGACGCGAAGGACGTCACCCGGTTGATGCGCTCGGAGCAGGATTCCCTGTCCGCGCTCCAGGCATCGATCCTGAGCCAGGAGCGGGCCTACACCAACTCCCTGATTGAGCTCTACGGAACGCCCTATCCCGACGACGTCGGGCCAGGCAAGACGTACATCCAAGGCTACGAGGGGCCGGACTTCCTCCACTATGGGTACGTGGACAAGGCGGACTTCGACTTCCCTGAAATGTGGAATTATTCGGGAAAGACGCGTTGGCAAATCCCCATCTACGACATCCCTGGCGACAGGATCACGGCCGAACTGAAAACCATCCCGTTTGGACCCGTGCAAGTGACCGAGGTCGGTGCCAACACGGAGGACGTGGATGGCGTGGCCCGCAACGGCGTAGTCGCCAAGGCGGGCCTGTTCTGGTTTGATTTCGATCTCGGTCCTGCTGGCTTCTTGGTCAAGCCTACGGAATGGAAGGGCGTCCGGAGGTCACCGGGACGATTGCAGGAGGCGATCAACAAGCAGATGGATGCGCACGGGGCGCTTGCCATGGAGATCAACCGCCTCGACTTGGACATAGGGGGGCTTTTGGCGAAGGCCAAGATGTTCAATTTTGATGTCGAGACATGGCACTCCCTACGTGCTGAAAAGGGGGCGCTCATGGTGACGGAGCAGGTCGTGAAGCAATCTGAGTTTGCCAACGATATATTTCAACTCGTCCAAGACAGCATCAAGGAGGACATCACGGAAGCCAAAAAGGGCGCGGCCGAGGCCCTGCCGACCAGCTTCGTCGCAGGCGTGGCCTCGGGTGGCGACCTCACCTCCGCCGGTCGCGCCGCCTTGTTGGCAGCGGGGCTGACCACGAAGGCGGTCACAGACAAGATCAAGATTGCCCGAAACACCATCGTGATGACCCTGCGCAACATCCAGGACGTCGCCATGGAGCAGTACGAGTTCTGGCGTGAGCAGTCGGTGGAACAAACCCAGTCCGAACGTGATCGAGTCCGTGAGTTCATCGACGCCATGTCGGAGGCCCAGTTGCGCTATGACGACATCAACGGCCTGATGCTGGCGTTTGACCAAGCCAAACGAGGCGTGAGGACGTTGCTCGCCGAGGGCGACCGCATCCAGGCGGAGCGGCAGGCGTTCCGCCAGCATTCGGCTTCCATTGTCCAAGGCTACAGGACGCGGGACGCGGCGTTCCGGGTGTTTAGGAACGAGAAGCTGGAGCGCTACAAGACGTTGATGGACCTCGCCTCGCGCTACGCCTTGATGGCGGCGAATGCCTATGACTATGAGACCGGCTTGCTGGGCACGTCGCAGGGCCGGGACTTTGTCAGTCGCATCACGGCGTCGAGATCCTTGGGCGTGATGCGGGACGGCGAGCCACAGTTCGCCGGAAGCGACGCGGGCGACCCCGGTCTTTCGAGTGCGTTGGCCGAGATGAAGGCCGACTGGGAGGTGCTCCGGGGACGGCTGGGATTCAACAATCCCGACGCCTATGGGACGACGGTCTCGTTGCGCACGGAGAACTATCGAATCCTGCCGGGCGCGGACGGCGAGACCAACTGGCGTGATGTGCTCAGCCAAGCCTACCGGGCGGACCTGTTGCAGGACACGGACGTGCGGCGCCTGTGCATGCAAATTGACAACGGCAGCGGCCTGCCGGTGCCGGGCCTCATCTTCACGTTCTCCACCACGATCAGCGACGGCGAGAACCTGTTCGGCCGGCCGCTGGCCTCGGGCGACAGCAAGTTCAGCCCCACGGCGTTTGCCACCAAGGTCCATAGCGTGGGTGTTTCCCTTGAGGGTTACCGGGGCATGGCCTCGCCAACGGCCAACACGGGGACGACCGGCGGCGGGACGACGCCGACGGACCCGGGCTCGTGGTTCCTGGACCCGATGGGGTTGGCGGCGACGCCCTACGTGTACCTGATCCCGGTGGGGACGGACTTCATGCGCAGCCCGCCCTTGGGAGACCAAAGCGAGGTCCGGAGCTGGATGGTGGAGGACTTGGCCATCCCGATGCCGTTCAACATCGGCGGGTCGCAGTACACGACCAAGCAGTTGTATCAGTCGGCGGATTCGCTGAGCGAGCCGTTGTTTGGGATTCGCAAGCACCAGGCGTTCAGGCCGGTGCCGTCCTCGTCGGTGTTCTCGCCGCAGATCTACACGGCGGGCGGGAACCTTCAGCGGTCCCAGTTTACGAACAGCCGCCTCATTGGGCGCTCGGTTTGGAACAGCCAGTGGAAGCTGGTGATCCCCGGGCGTGAGTTGCTGAACAACCCGAAGGAGGGCCTGGACCGGTTCCGCCAGACGGTGAAGGACATCAAGCTCCACTTCGTGACGTACTC